>JAFTBA010000033.1 GCA_017458545.1 Synergistaceae bacterium
CCACCCATACCCTCTCGCGCAACAAGGCGCACCTTAACGGGCAATTTATGCGAGGCGGTCCTAAACGCGTCCTCGGCCAACTCGGGGGCGATGCCCGCAAACTCGAACAGCACGCGGCCTCTCTTCACGGCTGCTACCCAAAACTCGGGCGCACCCTTTCCCTTACCCATTCGGGTTTCGAGAGGCTTCTTTGTGTAGGGTCTGTCTGGGAAAACGCGAATCCAGATCTTTCCGCCTTTCTTCATTTTACGGGAAATCGCTACACGTGCGGCTTCAATCTGTCTTGCTGAGAGCCATACGTTTTCGAGAGCCTGAATCCCGTAATCTCCGAATGCTATCGTAGTACCGCCCTTTGAGATTCCTCTGAGGGGGGATCTGTGGGATTTGCGGTATTTAACACGGCTGGGCATTAACATGATGATTACGCCCCCTTATTAGCAGGTCTGTTACGCGCAGGGCGTGCAGGAGCCTGAGCCTTTTCGTTCTTGCGGTCGCGGTAAATCCAGACCTTGCAGCCGATAACACCGTACATAGTTACAGCCTCAGAGAAGCCGTAATCAATATCAGCCTTGATTGTCGACAAAGGTAACTGACCTTCGTTGTACCATTCAGTGCGTGCGATTTCAGCACCGCCGAGTCTGCCCGCAACCTGAGCCTTTATGCCTTTAACGCCGGCTTTAGTAGCACGGAAAATAGCCTGTTTCATAGCGCGCCTGAATGACACTCTGCGTTCGAGCGAGCTTGCGATTCCTTCTGCAACGAGCTGTGCTTCGACATCGGGGTTCTTAATCTCGTGAACATTAACCATGACTTTGCCGCCGGTGATGGCCTGAAGCTCATTCTTGATGTTCTGAATCTCGTTACCGCCTTTGCCGATTACTACACCGGGTCTTGCAGTGTGAATCGTGAAACGTACTACGGGGCCTACGCGCTCGATCTCGATCTTCGAGATTCCTGCGCCTTCCCATTTTTTCATTATGTACTTACGCAGTTTGATGTCCTCGTGGAGTTTCTTTGCGTAATTCTTTTTGTCGGCGTACCATCTCGACTGGCATTCGCTCGATACTCCGAGACGGTAGCCTATTGGGTGAACTTTCTGTCCCATTCTTTACTTTGCCTCCTGCTGACGTTCGCCGAGCTTCACGGTTATGTGGGTGAGCTTATGAACATAGGGGTGAGCGCGTCCCATTGAGACTGGTCTGAATCTCTTCATGACGGGTCCCTGATCCGCGAATGCCTCATGTACATAGAGCTTGTCCAAATCCATGCCGTAGTTATGCTCTGCGTTCGCCATTGCGCTGTTTAAGACCTTGAGGATAATTCCTGCGGCCTTCTTGTCGCTGAACTTCAATATTATCTGTGCGCGTTCTGCACTCTTTCCGCGTATAAGTTCAAGCACCTGACGGACTTTGTAGGGTGATATTCTGGCGTTCTTAGTTTTTGCTGTTGCTGTTTTTATCTGTGCCATGATTATTTACCTTTCTTGTCCTGTCCTGCGTGATGCCCGAATTTTCTCGTCGGAGCGAACTCGCCCAGCTTATGCCCCACCATGTTCTCGCTGATGTAAACGGGAAGGTGCATTCTTCCGTTATGAACAGCGATAGTGTGTCCTATCATCTGAGGGACTATCATTGAGCGTCTCGACCAGGTTTTAATGACTTTCTTGCTGCCTGAGACGTTCATAGCTTCTATTCTGTCGAGGAGCCTCTGTTCAACAAAAGGCCCTTTCTTAGATGAGCGCATTTATGTTTTCAGCTCCTTTTACTTGTCATAACGCCTGCGGATAATCAGCCTGTCTGAAGGCTTGCGCTTGCGTGTCCTGTAACCCTTTGCAGGAGTTCCCCAAGGTGAGACGGGGTGCTTGTTGGATTTTGATTTACCTTCACCGCCGCCCATAGGGTGATCCACAGGGTTCATTACCATTCCGCGAACTGACGGTCTGCGTCCCTTCCAGCGTGTTTTGCCGGCCTTGCCCCACGAAATATTATCGTAGTCCTCATTGCCTACCTGACCGACCGTAGCCATGCACTCAAGAAGTACCAGCCTTAACTCGCTGCTGGGCATTCTGATGTAAGCGTACTTACCTTCTTTTGACATGAGCTGTGCCGAAGTTCCTGCAGCCCTTACGAGTTTGGCTCCGCAGCCGGGCTGAAGCTCTATGTTGTGAATCACAGTACCTACGGGAATGTCCTTGAGCTTTAACGCGTTGCCGGGCGTTATGTCGCTCTCAGGCCCTGAATAAATCGTGTCGCCGACATTCAGGTCTTTGGGCATTATGATGTAGCGTTTCTCTCCGTCAGCGTAATTCACGAGGCCGATACGTGCATTGCGGTTAGGGTCGTATTCAACCGTAGCGATTCTGCCGGGAATACCGAGCTTGTCGCGCTTGAAATCTATTATGCGATACGCTCTTCTGTGTCCTCCGCCGATGTGCCTCATGGTGATACGGCCAGTATTGTTACGGCCTCCATGCTTGCGGAGATGAACGACTAACGAGCGTTCGGGTTTGTCTGCCGTAATATCCTCGCGCCCCTGAATGCTCATGTGACGGCGTGCTGCTGTATACGGCTTAAACTGTTTAATTGACATGTTCCGTTTCTCCTACTTTATATCGTAGCACCCTCGAAGAACTCTATGTGCTGATCCGGCTTGAGGGCTACTATCGCTTTTTTCCACGAGCGTGTGTAACCTTTTGATGCTCCGCGTCTGCGAAGTTTGCCCTTAACGTTGATGGTATTAACGCTGTCGACTTTAACGCTGAAGACTTCTTCAACGGCCTTGCGAATCTGAATCTTGTTAGCGTCCCTGTGAACTTCAAACGTGTACTTGTTCATGGCCATCAGCGAGCTTGATTTCTCCGTGATTACGGGGCGTATGATTATGTCATGAGCGGTTAAATTCATTTCGAATATACCTCCTCAATTCTCGCAATGACTTCAGGCGTTACGATGAGATTCTTAGCGTTGAGAATGTCATAGACGTTAATGCTTGCGACGTTGATGCACTTGGCATTGGGTAAATTCCTGACCGAGCGCGTAACGTTTACGGCATTATTATGGTAAATGACGAGCGTTTTGCCGAAACCGAGAGCGTTAACAAGATTCTTAACAGCTTTCGTTGAAGGCTTTTCGATAGCGTCAAAACCTTTTACTACAGCCATTAACTCCTCGCGTACTTTGTCGGACAACACGCTTCTGAGTGCTAAGCGCATGACCTTCCTGTTGACTTTCTGATGATAGTCTCTGGGGTGAGGTCCGTGAGCTACACCGCCGTGTACCCAAATAGGCGAACGTGTGCTTCCCTGACGTGCGCGGCCGGTGTGCTTCTGCCTCCAGGGTTTTTTGCCGCCGCCTGAAACATCTCCGCGTGTCTTAGTGCTGTGAGTACCCTGTCTGCAATTCGCCAGATGTGCTACAACAACCTGATGTATCGCGGGCATATGTACAGGAACGTCAAAAACGGCTGAAGACAATTCCATTTCGCCGGCTCTGTCCCCGTTGAACTCATATACTTTTACGAAAGGCATAGTATTCTTTAATCCCCCTTTATGCTTTCTTGCAGAGGGCGAGCAGGCTGTTTTTTGAGCCCGGAACTGCGCCTTTTACCAGAAGTAAATTGTTCTCAACGTCTACGGCCATGACCGTAAGATTTTTGACGGTAACTTTATCGCTTCCCATATGACCGGGCATTCTTTTGCCGGGAAATACGCGGCCGGGATATGATATAGCACCGCTTGAGCCTCCGTGCCTGTGCTCGACCGAAGTACCGTGACTGAACTGCTGACCCCCAAAGTGATGACGCTTCATAACTCCTGCGAAGCCTTTACCCTTTGAGATACCCTTAACGTTAATTTTCTCTCCTGCCTCGAAGATGTCAGCCTTTAACTCCTGTCCAACTTCATAGCCTTTCACGTCGTCGAGCCTAAATTCCCGAAGTATTTTCTTGGGTTCAAGTTTCAGTTTCTCGAACATGACCCTCTGCGCTTTGGACAGCTTATGAGCTTTGGCAGCTCCGAAGCCGAGAAGAACGGCGGAATATCCGTTCTGTTCAGGGGTTCTCAGAGCGACGACAGAACACGGCCCGGCGAGGACGACCGTAACGGCTACGGCCTGTCCCTCTGAGTCGAAAATCTGTGTCATTCCGAGTTTTTTCCCCAGAATCCCGATTGACATAATAATTCTTTCTCCTAACTAAAATTTAATCTGTATGTCCACGCCTGACGCTAAATTGAGCTGCATCAGTGCGTCCATAGTCCTCTGTGTCGGTTCGATAATGTCTATGAGTCTCTTGTGAGTTCTCATCTCGAACTGCTCTCTGGCATCTTTGTCTTTATGGGGCGATTTCAGTATAGTGATTCTGCCTACCTCTGTGGGGAGCGGAATCGGTCCTGAAACTCTTGCCCCTGTTGACTGAGCCGTTTCTGCAATCTGTGCCGCCGAGATGTCAAGCACCCTGTGATCAAATGACTTTAGACGAATGCGGATTTTGCGTGCCATGATATATTCCAGCTTACTCGATTATCTGAGTTACAACGCCAGCGCCTACAGTGTGACCGCCTTCACGGACAGCGAAGCGGAGACCTTCCTCCATTGCTATAGGCACAATAAGCTCAACCTCAAACGTAGCATTATCACCGGGCATAACCATTTCGACACCCTCAGGAAGTTTAATGTTGCCGGTAACGTCCGTTGTTCTGAAATAGAACTGAGGCTTGTAACCTGCGAAGAACGGTGTATGTCTTCCGCCCTCTTCCTTTTTGAGGACGTAAACTTCTCCCTTGAACTTAGTATGAGGTGTAACAGTACCGGGTTTAGCGAGAACCTGACCGCGCTGAACTTCATCCTTGTCGATGCCGCGAAGGAGTACTCCGACGTTATCTCCTGCTTCTGCGCTGTCAAGTATCTTCCTGAACATTTCGAGTGAAGTTGCAACTGTCTTCTGAGTATCTCTGCTCATACCTACGATTTCAACGGGTTCGCCTGCGTTGATTACGCCGCGCTCAACTCTTCCTGTAACGACGGTGCCGCGTCCTGAAATCGTGAATACGTCCTCGATAGGCATAAGATAGGGCTTATCGATTTCGCGTACGGGGTCAGGAATGTAATTGTCGCAAGCGTCCATAAGGTCGAAAATAGGCTTGCAGATAGGATCGTCCTTTTTGCCTGTACCCTTCTCGAGAACTTCAAGTGCCGAGCCTCTGATGATGGGAATGTCATCGCCGGGGAACTCGTATTTGTTGAGGAGTTCGCGTACTTCCATCTCAACGAGGTCAAGGAGTTCGGGGTCATCAACCTGGTCAGTCTTGTTCATGAAGACAACGAGCGCAGGAACGTTAACCTGACGGGCAAGGAGTACATGTTCACGTGTCTGGGGCATGGGACCGTCAGCAGCTGAAACAACGAGAATAGCACCGTCCATCTGAGCAGCGCCCGTAATCATGTTCTTGATGTAGTCGGCGTGGC
>JAFTBA010000034.1 GCA_017458545.1 Synergistaceae bacterium
CTCTCAACGGTAAATATTCCTTTGGGACAGAAGATTGATGCTCATGCTACTACGAGAGTCGATTATCAGTGCAACCTTGACAGCAGGAGCAGCAATTTCCTGTCGTACGGGTTCGCTGATTTGCCGTTTAACGCCGTTGCAAGTGCTAAGGGACTCAATGCAAGAGCGGCGAAAATCCCCATGAACGGCGTGGACTACGATATGACCATGAAAACGAGCTTTGACGCAACAGCCAATGCGACCAATACAGGGATAAATTACCTCACGTTTTCAATGACAAACGGCGGTGAAACTACAGCCCTTACATTCGAGATGCTCAATATAGATGAAACTACGGGACTTCCTAATCTCAGTCTGCCTACGATAGTTCTTGATGCAGATGCAGGCACTTACGCTTCAACACAGGCAACTAACGAGACAACAACAAGCGATGATGTAAACCTTGTGGGATGGCTCGATGAGAATAACAATCTCGTTACGATGAACGGTACAGCTCTTCAGTCAACCGTCAATAAAACTACGGGAGCAATAACACCGACTCAGACCGCAATAGACAGCTATTACAAGCCCGTCTACAGATTTCCCGGTCAGATTCCCCCTAAGTATTTCACTGCCGGCTATGACGATACTACGGGGCAGATGCAGATACGTACCATAACACTTGCCGATGCCAGCAACGAAGAAGTAGCAACTACAGTTAACGGACTCCGCGCAGACCTCGAAAGCACTACGGGAGCACAGGCCAACGCAACGCATTTGAAAATCGGGGCTACGGTATTCTCATACGATGTTAAGGGCAAAATGGACTATACGAATTTCCAGCTTTCAGGTGCACCGACCATTACAACTGCTGACGGGGAGGAAAGAGTACAGGAAGAGTTCAACTTCATAGCTGAGTTTGAAGAAAGCAATGTTGAAGCAAATTCACCTTCCGACTTAGGCAAAACAGTGTCAAAGATGGTTCTGTGGTATTACGGTTACAGTAATGCGGATGCCGCTGCTTATGCGGAAGGTACTGCAACTGAGGGAATGCACAAACTTGAGGCTAATGTATTCTTCAATGCTGACGGTTCATTTGACCGCGTAGACTGGAATGAGACCGGCAACGAAAATGCTCCTTTAGGTTTCAGAGTATTGACTGACACGGCAACAGGAGTAGGCCCTAACTTCCTGGTAGTAGCTGACAAAGCAAGCAGTTCAAGCACAAAGACTGATGCTCTGAGTTTCAAGATGGCTCAGACATTGGACAGCCCTGCCTCTATAACAACTTCACCCGGGTCATGGACAACAATAGGCTCAGCGGTACAGGGCGGTTACCACGCAACGAAAGCAACAATTTATGATGACGCAGGTAACACTCATACCCTCGAAGTAACCTACAAGAAAATTACCGAAAACCGCTGGAGATGGGAAGCATTCATAGTTGAACAGGACGAGACGGGCAACGATATAATGTCGAACATTGTACCTGACCCCAGAACAGGCGAGATTGAGTTTGACGGTTCGGGGAGAATCAGTAACGCAATCGCTGATAGCAACAACTCTCAGAGGCGCGGAGAAAGCAACGACACTCAGCCCAATGCCGAAGTCGAAATCACTATCCCCTTCAGCCTTAACGGTCAGCCTAACAGCACTGTAACCCTTAATTTCGGAGGCGGTGTAGGTCAGGGAGGCGATGCCCTTCTCGGAGTAACTCAGTTCGCTTCGGAGACAACAACAAAACCTGTCTATCAGGACGGCTACACTATGGGTATTCTCAAGAACTACTCGATTGCCGCTAACGGTACTGTTACAGGCTCATACACTAACGGCGTGAGCATTCCGCTTTACAGGGTAGCACTTGCAACGTTTGCTAACGAACAGGGCCTCGAAAAAGTCGGCAACACTATGTTCCAGGCTTCCGTCAACTCAGGTACTGCCAACATTGACGGTGCAGGTTCAAACGGTAAAGGCACTATCATGGGTCAGTACGTTGAGATGTCTAACGTTGACTTAACGGAAGAGTTCACACACCTCATAATCGCTCAGAGAGGTTTCCAGGCTAATACAAGAGTTGTTACGGTGAGCGACCAGATACTTGAAGAGGTCGTCAACCTGAAGAGATAATCATAAAATTAACACTGAAAATTTACATCCCCTGTCTGAATTTCAGAGGCAGGGGATTTTTTGTTACGTTATAATATCCTGTAACAATCCCGAAATATTTATTGCAAAGGAAGTGCATTTTGTCATGAATGAATTTGACAGCAGACTCGCAAGACATTATGACGAACTCAAATGGCTCTACTACGAACTGTACGGCAGTGATAAACAGGCATTCGATTACTTCTGCTCAATGCTCCGTAAATCGTGGGAGGAAAGAAACGACTTGCTCCGCGAACTCGATGATGCGCGCGAGAAAGTCCCCGATTGGTACGCAGGCAATGACATTCTCGGAATGATGATGTACACCGAATGCTTTGCGAAAAACCTTCAGGGCATTAAATCGCATCTCGATTACATTCAGGAGTGCGGTGTAACTTATCTTCACTTAATGCCGCTCCTCGATACTCCCAAAGGAAAAAGCGACGGCGGTTATGCAGTCAGCGATTTCAGGAAGGTGCGTCCTGATTTGGGAACAATGGAAGATTTAGCTGACCTTGCTGAGAAATGCCATTCGCTTGGAATAAGTGTATGTCTTGACTTCGTTATGAATCACACCAGTGAGGAACACGAATGGGCTAGGCGTGCGCGTAAAGGTGAGAAAGAATTTCAGGACAGGTATTTCTTTTTTGACAACTGGGAGATACCGATTCAGTTTGAACAGAATCTGCCTGAAGTTTTCCCGACAACTGCGCCCGGTAATTTCACTCTCGATAAAGAGTCGGGCAAAGTAGTTATGACAACGTTCTATCCGTACCAGTGGGATTTGAATTACCGCAACCCCGTTGTTTTCAACGACATGACCGAAAATATGTTATACCTTTGCAATCAGGGTATCGACATAATAAGGCTTGATGCAGTGCCTTACATCTGGAAGACGCTCGGAACTACCTGCCGTAATCTTCCGCAGGTACGCACGTTCGTCAGGATAATGAGAATGGCTGCTGAAATCGTATGTCCCGGTACATTATTGCTCGGTGAGGTAGTAATGGAGCCTTCAAAGGTTGTGCCGTATTTTGGGACAGTTGAGAAGCCTGAATGCCATATGCTTTACAACGTTACGACTATGGCGAGTACTTGGCACACAGTAGCGACTCAGGATACGC
>JAFTBA010000201.1 GCA_017458545.1 Synergistaceae bacterium
AAGCTGGATGAATGTTGATGAGGCTCTTGCAAGAGCAGTCGACGCTAAGAAATTTGCCTCTAAGCGCGTAATGCCGAGATGGATTAAGCTGCTCATGGACGGCACTGTAGAAAGCGGCACAGGTTTTGTGGAACCGTTATATCCTGACGGCCATCAGGGAATCCCCAACTGGACGGAGGAAGAAATTACGGACATAACGCGCAAGGCTAACGCCAACGGTTTGACACTGCACATACACGCATTAGGCAACAAGGCCGTGAATTGTGTTGTCAGTGCTTACGCCAACGGCGGAAAAGATGAAATGCGTAATACTCTGGTTCACGTGCGTAACGTCAATCCTGAGGATTACAAGCGCATGGCAGAACATAATATGTATGTTACCTCAGGCGTAACCTGGCATCACGGCCCTGCAGGAATAGCTGAGTATTACCGTGAGCACGGCTCAACTCCTGTGGGTCAGGAAGACAAATCTTATCCCTTCAAGTCATTCTTCGACAACGGAATCCCCGTGTCAATACATTCAGATTACCCTGTGTTGAGCGGAAGTCCTGATGATCCTTTCGGGATTATGGAGATTGCTGTTACCGGAGTACTTCATTCCGAGAACGGGACTCCATTGTGGCCTGAGGAACTCGTAACACGCGAGCAGGCACTCACCGCAATGACTATAGGCTGTGCAAGGCAGATGTTCATTGAGGATGAAAGAGGAAGCATTAAGCCCGGAAAATATGCAGACTTCCTTTTATTGAACAAAGACGTGCTGACTTGCCCGGTAAAAGAGATTCACAATGCCAAACCTGCAGCAACTTACTTTGAGGGAAAAAAGGTTTTCAGCAGGTAGTACGCTGAACAAATTACATGCATATAACTAAGAGGGAGATTGAACAAAAACAGCATTCTCCCTCTTTATATTTTCCCGATAAGATTTTTCAGAGCGTTAAAAAAATTGACGAGCAGGAGAAAAGCGGTATTATTTACGGTGATTTACAATAAGTATAGTACAACTAATTATATGTAACGGAGGAATTAATTTATGAAGCGTTTGATTAGTATACTAGGGTGTATTTGTATACTGGCGTGTATTTGTGCAGTCGTGCAGATGAGTAACAGTCCGTCAGCCACAGAGAATGCAGCAAATTTTTCCGGGTTCAAATACTGGACACCCGGTTCTCCGGCAATAAAATCCATTACGGATTTTGTCAGCGCGGCAACAGATGAGAAATCCAAAGGCTACATACCGAAAGAGGCTCGTATAGCTGTGTTTGATATGGACGGTACGCTCACCTGTGAAACATATTACACCTATTATGATACGATGATGTTCATTGAGTTTTGCCTGAAGGATCATTCGGAGAGGGTATCGGAGGAGTTAAAGAAAGCGGCGCGTGAAATAAAACCGGGATATACTGCCGGAGAAGCACTTGCCCGAAATTTTGCGAAAGCCTACGCAGGAATGACAGTGAAAGAGTTATATGACTACTGTGTGGAATTTGGGCAGAAAAAAACAGACAGTTTCAAGAATATGCGTTATATAGACGGATTTTATCTGCCTATGGTTGAGGTAGTAAGATACCTTTACGATAACGGTTTCACTATCTATGTTATCAGCGGAACTGAACGCACCACAACAAGAGCCATCGTTGCTAATTCACCAATCAAAGATTATGTTTCTCCGGCTCATGTTATCGGGACTGAGTTTGAAGTGAAGGTAAAAGGTCATGAAAATGTATCTTCAAACATGGATTATAAGTATGTAAACGGAGATGAACTTGTATTCACCGGCGGATTCATTCAGAAGAACCTGAATGCTAACAAAACAATCTGGATAGAGCGTGAGATTGGACAGTATCCTGTGCTTGCTTTCGGAAACAGCGGCAGTGATACCAGCATGATGAATTATGCGCTCGATAAGAGAAATCCATATCCATCGGCAGCTTATATGGTAGTTGCTGATGACAGCGTGAGGGAATGGGGAACTCAGGACTGGGAGAAGAAGTCAAAGGATTACAAAGAACAGGGATATGTGCCTATCTCAATGAAAAATGATTTCAAGGAAATATATCCCGAATCCATATCCAAAGCGGATAAACAGTATACTGCTCCTGAAACGGTTGAAGAGGAATTAGAAGAAGCGGCATAGTGAAAGACTGTCGCTTAAATCATCGAATCTTGCAGGAGGTTTTATCTCCTGCAAGTCAAAAAATTTTATTGAAAATGTTACTTGGAAGGGTTTTGTTTTATCTAAAACTCGCAAGAAGACTCCCGCTTCTTTAAGCGGGAGATGAATTGCGCCATTTAAGATATAATACTAATATGACCGAAAAAGAGAGATTAGCCAAGAACAACAGAATCCGTGAAC
>JAFTBA010000202.1 GCA_017458545.1 Synergistaceae bacterium
CATAACAGAGGGGCCTGCCGACGAGAGGATGTTGAGAGGCTTACGTAAGGTAATGAAAGAGTTAGGTGACGGAATGTAAATGGGACGACCACGAGCACACAGGAAAGTACAGAAAGAGGGCAGGGAACGCTATGGTAATTGCTGTGCGTTTTGCCGAAGAAGCGAGGATGAGCTTGAAGAAGGTGAAACAATAGAAGGCCACCATATCATTGAATATCACGACGGCGGTTTGCCAAGGGTTGAAAATATAATACCGCTTTGCACCACGTGTCATAGAGCCTATCATAACGGCGAAATTGACGTCAACATAATAGCTTTCTGAAAAATCACAGTTCGGCGAATTCGTAAAAGGGGATGGTATATGTGGACTGGATTGTAGGCTTGATGGTGTTTTTGCTGGTTTTGTGGCTCATCATTTATGCGGTTAGGAGGTCGGTAAAAAATAATACCCCCATAACAGTTAACCTTGATGATTTAGCTGGAGAAACAGCCCAGGTAATACCATATGAGCGTTTGGCAGAGACATATATTGCCAATCCATTGAGCTTTATTCATGCGTTTAAAGGTATTTCTTGCATTGTCAGGGGAACTATCAGTCGGTTTAATGAAATTGTAGGTTTTATTGATGATAATCAGCTGAAAGTCATCACTGGAAGTTTTATAGTATTTGAGGAGTATCCGACTGCGCGTATGGTGTTTCATTTTGAACCCGATTCATCATCCGATCTCTTCAAGCTCAAAATAGGAGACTGTGTTGATGTTAAAGGAACATTTGACAGAAAAACGAATCCGTTCACTGACGAACTGCTCTTCAAACTGTGTAGTGTACAGAAAGTGAATAAATGTAAATCGAGAAAGTGGTTTGCGTAGCATGGATAAAGTTCGTTGCCTGTTATGCGGATAAAGCAGAACAGTCAGCCCTAATGAGTCGTTCAACTGCTTAAACTGCGAGACAGAAATAATAATCAATAATGACGCGAGAATCTCAAAGGCGCGTGATATGTTCGAGAAATGGCTGTCAAAACGCCGATAAAATTTTGTCGCTCAGATCAGAGATGAAAACATTGAGTCTCCTAATTCAGATTGGGAGGCTCTTTTCTTGTCGGTCAAAGTAATTCTGTCAGTGCAAAAATTTTCTCCCTCTGTCATAATTTGACAAAGGGTATAATTTTTTTGTGAAGGGAGAATAAAGATTATGATTTTTTCGTTTGAACTTAATGACGTTGACACAAAATTTGCTCAGGCTTACGCTGAAGAAACAGGTGAGTCCATCGGCGAGATGGCGAAAAATGCTTTGCTTGAACACATAGAGGACATTATGGATCTGAGAGCGGCAAAAATCGCAAAGGCTGAGTATGAAGCTGACCCCGTAACCTACACTCATGAGGAAGTCGGCAGAATGTTGGGGTTAGATTGATTCATGAGATATTCAGTAGACTACACAAAAAAGGCAGAAAAACAAATAAACAAACTCGACCTGCCCGTTCAAAAAAGAATATATGCCTGGATTGATAAAAATCTTGTTGGCTGTGAAGACCCTACTGCTTACGGAAAACCTTTAACCGCCAGCCTTAAAGGTTATTGGAGCTACAGGGTCGGCGATTACAGGATAATAGCTGATATTCAGGACGACAAAATATTAATCCTCATCACTGAGGTAGGACACCGCAGAGAAATCTACAAGGAGGTCAACAATTAATGCTCGAAGAAATGTACAAAGTATTCGCGGAAATCTACGGCTCAGACTCAAACGCTGAGTCATTCTTTTCGCCCGGACGTGTTAACCTAATCGGTGAACACACTGACCATGAGGGCGGTTACGTCTTCTCCTGCGCAATCGGTTTCGGAATCTACGCGCTCGCTCAGAAAAATTCGCTGGGCAAATTAAGACTCTACTCAATGAATTTTGACGGCAGTTATGACTCACCGTTCGAGATTCCCTACGAGGCAATCACCGAAAAACTCGCAATCCCACGTTCATGGGTCAATTACCCTTTGGGAGTCGTCAGCACTCTCAGGAAACACGGCTGTCAGTTCACATCAGGAGTTGACATTCTCTACAACGGCAATTTACCCGACGGCGCAGGACTCTCATCATCGGCAGCTCTGGAAGTCCTCACAGTCAGAATCCTCAGCGACCTCTTAGGGTTTGGTATTGACGGCGTTAAAGCAGCCTTATATTCTCAGGAAGCAGAGAATAATTTTGTCGGTGTACGCTGCGGAATAATGGATCAGTTCGCCGTCAGCATGGGCAGAAAAAACAGCGCAATCCTCCTCAACTGTTCAACCCTCGAATACTCTTACGCTCCGTTGGAACTCGGCACTTACAGAATCGTTATCACTAACTCAAACGTTCCCCATTCGCTGGCAGGAAGCGAATACAACTTACGCCGTCAGCAGTGTGAAGCTGCCCTCTCAGACATCAGAAAGACCGTCAGCATTTCGTGCCTCTGCGATTTATCCGTCAGTGAATTGGATGAAGTCTCTTACACCGTTAAAGACCCCGTTAATTTACGCCGTGCCTTTCACGCAGTCAGCGAGAACGCAAGAGCGTTAAGGGCATCGCAGTCATTAAAGGGCGGAGATATTCAGACGTTCGGAAAACTCATGAATGCCTCTCACGTTTCACTCAGGGACAATTACGAGGTTACAGTTCCCGAACTGGATATACTTGCCTCGCTTGCATGGAATTTTGAAGGGGTAGTAGGTTCGCGCATGACAGGCGGAGGTTTCGGAGGCTGTACCGTCAGTATTATTGACGGTGAAAGAGTCAGTGCCTTCAAGGAATATGCAGGCTCTGAATATGAACGTTTAACGGGACGCAAAGCAAGTTTTTACGAGACAGGTATTAGCGACGGTGCAGGGAGGTTTGCTCTTAATGTTTAGGCAGTTAAAATTTTTGCTGATTTTGCTGATGATACTGCTGTCATCATTCGTAGCCTCTCACGCTAAAGAGCCCGTAACATCAATTCAGCAGCTCAACAACCCTCAGTACACAGTCGGTACTGACACAGACGGGCCTGTTCTCAAAATTACAATGGAGAATCTGCCTCACGCGGAAATCCTCAAGTTCAACGAATTAATCAGCCAATGCTTTGCGCTCAATCAAGGGAAAATTGACGCTATCACAGGCAGCGAGCTTGAATTGAGGTCTGCAATGAGGAACGGCCTCGAAAATATCAGGATTCTGCCCGGCTATTTGGGCGATCCCATACCGATAGCCGCAGGGATTTCCGAACGTTCAGAGATTCCCGGCCTCAAAGAGAAATTCAACGCATTCATCGCAACGATTAAGGCTGACGGAACATTATCGGCCATGTACAAACGCTGGGTAGATGACAATAACATGAACATGCCCGTTATTGATGTCCCGGAAAAATCAGATATTCACCTCACTGTCGCCACTACAGGTACCGTCATGCCGTTCAGCTTTTATATTAACAGCGATGTAACGGGATTTGACATTGAGCTTGCCCGCAGGTTCGCGGCTCATATCGGCGCGGAGATTGAGTTCAAGATTTACGGCTTCGGCAGCATTTTGATGGCACTCAAAAGCGGAGCTGTTGACCTTGCCCTCTCGAATCTCTACGTTACTCCAGAAACAAAAGAGAGCGTAACTTTCTCCGATACCATTTTCGAGCTGAACTGTGTAGCCGCTGTGCGTGATGACGGTCATAAGGCAAAGCCTCAGACTCAGGCTGAAGAACCTGAGATTGCGGCGTTCAGCAAAAAGAAAATAGGAGTTATTATCGGTGCGTCCCACGTTAATATTGTCCGTGAGGCTCTTCCGAATGCTGAAGTCTTATACTTCAACAGTCTGGCTGACATAATACAGTCGCTGAAAAACGGTAAAGTTGATGCCCTTGCGTTAGATGAACCTGTAGCACTTGAAATTCTGCACGAAAATCCTGACCTCAAAATCTCCGAAGGCAAGCTCAAAACCATCAATAATGCTTTCATTTTCCCTAAAAGTTCAGGGAATGAGAAAAACGAAAAACTTTACAATGAGTTCAACGAATACATCAGGCGCATAAAATCAGACGGAACAACTGACAAATTACTCAGCATATGGACAGGAAATGATAACAGCCTGAAAGTCATACCCGATTACTCGAAGCTGCCTGACACTAACGGAATCATAAGGCTTGCTACTGATAACGAAGCTCCTCCGTTTGTGTTCGTTAAAGACGGAAGACTTGCAGGATTTGATGTTGATGTCGTTACACGTTTCTGTAAGGAGTACGGGTACAGGCCGTATTTTGACGAGATGAATTTCAGCGGTGTAATACCTTCCGTTATCACAGGCAAATGCGATATGGGTGCAGGAACTTTAGCTGTTACTCCCGAGCGTTCGGAAAGCGTCAGGTTCAGTGAGCCTGTTTATTCATTCGCCATCGTTCTCGTGATTCGTAAACCGGAAAACGCCCCCAAAGCAGTGCCTTCCGGTTCGGTGAACACCGGGAATTTTTCGGCCTTTAACGGTAAACGTATCGGAGTGTTTACAGGGTCAGTGCAGTATGACATGGTGAGGGAAGTAATACCTGACGCAAAAATTTCGTATTTCGACTCAATCGCAAACATCACTACTGCGCTTACGGCAGGGAAAATTGATGCTGCTGCTGTTGACCTGACCATAGCACTTGAAGTTGAGAGGACAAATTCCGTACTGACACATACAGATGAAAGTCTGGGAAATTCCGAGACTGCATTTCTTTTTCCCAAGTCAATCAAAAACAATCCTCTTCTCGATGAAATCAACGAATATTTACGCCGCATAAAATCCGATGGAACACTCGATGAGATTCGCGCGGTATGGACAGGTGATGACGAGAGCAAAAAGATTATCCCCGATTACAGCAATTACCCTGCGGCAAAAGGTACAATCCGAATCGCCGCTGACAATGAGACTCCTCTGTTCTCGTACATGAAAGACAGAAAACTCGTAGGATATGACGTTGATGTTATTGTCCGCTTCTGTAAGGAGAAGGGTTACAAGCCCGAGTTCAAAATAATAAACTTCACCGGGTTACTTGCTGCGGTAAGTTCGGAAAAATGCGACATGGGTATCAGCGGAATTACTGTAACCCCTGAACGTTCTGAGGCCGTGAAATTCTCAGAGCCTTTGTATTCATTCCCCAACGTTCTCATGATAATGAAGCCCGAAGACACACATGAGTCCGCAGAACATACTCAGTCAGTCAGCAAATATTCTGACGGAATCCCAAAGTATAAACACCTCTCGGACTTTGACGGAAAACCTATAGGAATGCAGCCTGGAGTAATTGACTGGGAGAATTGGGTTGCTGAAAATTTACCGCATTCGCAGGTCCAGTACTACAACACTTACCCTGACTTGGCTTCAGCCCTGAAGACCCGCAAAATTGAAGGCTTCCTAGTTGACTCGCCTGTTCTTGCTCTGATGGCCGCTGAGGATAAAACGCTCACTTCTGTTGATGAACCTGTCGGAAAAAGTTTCGGCTACTCATTCGTTTACGCAAAGACAGAGAAAGGCAAAAAGCTGTGCGATGAAATGAGCGAATTTATCCGCAAAATTAAGGCAAGCGGTGAACTTGACGCTGTGCACTCGAAATGGCAGGGGGCTGACGAATCCCTAAAGATTCCGCCCGACTACAAGAGTCTTCCTGCTAAAAACGGAACATTAACATACGCTGCTGAAGGAAGTTATCCACCTTTCACTTACTATAAAGGGACGAAACTGGCAGGTATTGATATTGACCTTGCCGCGAGATTCTGTGAGGCTTACGGTTACGGGCTTGATGTTCAGACAATGTTCTTTGATGCCATGATCCCTGCAGTTCAGTCGGGGAAAATAGATTTCGCAGGTGATTTCACTCCCTCAAACGAACACGAGGAAGCTGTATATTACTCAGACCCTTACTGCATAGCATACTCGGTCATGGCCTGCCTCAAAGATGAAAACTCTAAATCTCAGACAGTCAGCAGCTCCTCAGGTATAGCCTCAGAACCTGACAGCCTCGCAGGTAAAAGAATAGGCGTTCAGACAGGCACAACCTGCGCCGAATTAGTACCAGAAAGAATCCCGTCAGCTAAATTATCGTACTATGACTCACTCACTGACGAACTCACAGCACTCAGAGCAGGCAAAGTTGATGCTATATGCTGCTCTCTTCCTGCCGCTGTTTTCACTGAGAACGCTGACCCTACACTTGTACGCATTAATCCGCCGTTACGTGAAACATACCTTTACCCTATTTTTGCCGACAACGAAAAAGGTAAAAAACTTTGCGATGAGTATTCGGAGTTCCTCAAAACTTTATGGGATAACGGTACGATTGACAAACTCAATCAAAAATGGCTCGGCCCTGACGAAAGCAGCAGGACTGTAGATGATTATTCGCAGTTCCCGAACACTAACGGCTCAGTCAAAATGGCTGTCGATACTTCGTTAGTGCCGTTCGCTTACGTAAAGGACAATCAAATCGTAGGCTATGACGTTGATTTGGCGGTCATGTTCTGCAAAGCTAAAGGCTATTCGCTTGAGGTTGAGAACATGCCCTTAACGGGAGTACTTGCCTCAGTGAAATCAGGCAAGAGCGATTTCACACAGTCATTAAACAGGACACCCGAACGCGAGGAAAATACTTTGTTTGCCTCAACACCTGCTGTGAAATCAGGCAATGTACTCCTCACAATCAAGTCTCAGTTCTCAGCCTTAACGGACGTCAATAACTTGAAGCTCTCGGATTTCGCAGGGAAAACTATCGGAGTTACTGCAGGTTCGGTGAATGACAAGCTCGTTAAAGACGCAATACCTGATGCCGAAATCGTTTACTTCGACGCTCCGAGCTATATGCTCACGGCACTGGCGGCAGGGAAAATTGATGCAATGTCATGCGGAGAATCAGCTGCGATTTTCATGCAGCGTGAAGGACATGACATCGTTTTCCTTCCTGAGTATCTCCGGAAAACTTACAGGACGGCAGGTTTTGCAAAAAATGCAAAGGGAATCAGACTTTGCAGGGAATATTCTGAGTTCGTTCAAACACTCTGGGATAACGGCACTATCGCTTCACTGGTCAAAAAATGGATAACAGGTGATGATGACTCCCTGCGAGTTACTGAGGACTACTCTAATCTTCCTGCCCCTAACGGCACTCTGTTAATGGCCGTAGATCCGTCAGTAACTCCTTACGATTACGTCAAAGACGAAAGGGTACAGGGCTATGAGATTGATATAGCCGTAATGTTCTGCAAGGCTAAAGGCTACGGGCTTAAGATTCTCACTACCAATCATAACGGCGTATTAGGCTCGCTTGAAACTGGTAAGTGTGATTTTTCCTACGGCATGGATTACACTGACGGACGCGCTGAAAGTCTGCTGTTCTCACCCGTCCCAAATACTGAAAGCTCAAACGTCATCGTCGTAATGAAACATAAGCAGCCCAAAATTTCCTCACACACTTCCGAGAATAACCACAAAAATGAGACTGCACACGCTGATGAAGGACCGTCATTCCTTGAGGATATAGCAGCGAGTTTCAGAAAGACATTTCTGCGCGAGGACAGATGGAAATTATTTACAGACGGTATCGTAAACACTATGTTCATCACAGTGCTGTCAATACTTTTCGGAATGCTCGTGGGATTCACTGCGTTCATGTTCTGCCGTACAGGAAGCAAAATCGCAAACTTAATCACTAAATTCTCAGTGTGGCTCATCAAAGGTACTCCCATTGTCGTCCTGTTGATGATTCTCTATTACGTCATCTTCGGCCATGTCAATATAAACGGTATGTGGGTCTCAATAATAGCATTCACTCTTACGTTCGGAACTTCAGTTTACAGAATGCTCACGTTCGGAACAGGAGCGGTTGACAAGGGACAGACTGAAGCGGCTTACGCTTTAGGGTTCACGGATTTGCAGACGTTTTTCACGGTGATACTTCCTCAGGCAGCATTGCATTTCATGCCGTCATTCAGAGAAGAAGTTACTTTGCTCATCAAGTCTACATCAGTTGTAGGCTACATAGCGGTTCAGGATTTAACGAAGATGGGCGACATAGTGAGAAGCAGAACGTATGAGGCATTCTTCCCGTTAATAGCTGTTGCAGTGATTTACTTCGTACTCGCAGGAACGCTCAACATCATAGTAACAGTCATTGAAAAACGAATCACTCCGTCAGAAAGAAAGCCTCAGGATATTTTGAAGGGAATCGACATAACAGGGAGGAATACCAATTATGATTAGGCTCGAACATGTCAGTAAAGTTTACCCTAATGTAACGCCGTTGAAAGACGTTAATGCTGAGATTAACGCAGGCGATGTGATTTCAGTGATAGGGCCTTCCGGAACGGGCAAAAGTACTCTTCTCAGGTGCATAAATCTTCTTGAACGCCCTGACGGAGGAAAAATATTCTTTGAGGACGAGGAGATTACGAATCCTAAGTGCAACATTCACAAAATCAGGCAGAAAATGGGAATGGTCTTCCAGCTCTTTAACCTCTTCGGGAATCTTACTGTCATCGAAAATATTATGCTCGCTCCCGTAAAGCTCAAGGGCGAGTCAAGGCAGTCAGCATACGAAAACGGAATGAGCCTCCTCAGAATGGTAGGGCTTCCCGATAAATACCTGAATTACCCAGATCAGTTATCGGGCGGTCAGAAACAGCGAATCGCTATTGCCCGGGCACTTGCCATGAATCCTGATGTTATTCTTCTCGATGAACCTACAAGCGCGTTAGACCCTACTATGGTCGGTGAGGTTCAGGCTGTTATACGTGAGCTTGCGCGTTCGGGCAAGACCATGATAATTGTTACCCATGAGATGAATTTTGCACGGGCAATTTGCAGCAGAGTGTTCTACCTTGACGAGGGGAGCATTTACGAGGAAGGAACGCCCGATGAAATTTTCACGGCACCTAAACGCGAAAAGACACGAAGATTCATCAGGAGGCTTCAGGTTGTTGAGTTCAACATCGTTGGAAAAGTGTTTGATTTTCCCGGAGCAGTCTCTAAGATTGATACGTTCTGCCGTAAAAATATGGTCGGCAGACATCAGAGCAATAAACTTCATTTAGTCTTCGAGGAACTGATACAGCAGATACTTCTTTCATCGCCTGAGGTCAACAAAGTTCATGCAGCTATTGAACATGCTGAGGAGAACGGCGAAATATGCTTTGACGTTAGGTATGACGGCAAGGTTATGCCCCCTGAAGAATTAGGCGATAAACTGTCGTACTCACTGTTGAAGGCCAAGACATCTGAGATTCAGTACATGCCCGATGACTCTGAAGGTTACACGAACAGAGTCAAAATATTAATCCGAAACTAACGGCTATAATATTCAGCAGAAAGGAGCGTTGCATATTTAATGGACAACGGAATACTTCAGGAAATTGCAGCAGCGTTAGACATGAAAAACGGCGAGGACATAATCACCCTTGACCTCAAGGACAAGGGCGGACTCGCTGATGCTTTTGTGCTTGTTACCGGGAACTCTGAGACTCACATGAGGACTCTTGCCGAAACCGCTGAGGAGCTTCTCGTTAAGTCGGGCAGAAAATGCAGGATTGAGGGCGAACATAGTTTGAACTGGAAACTGCTTGACGGCGGTGATGTGGTTGTTCACGTTTTCAGCCATAAGGGAAGAGATTTCTACAGGCTCGAACGACTTTGGGAAAGTGAGTAGGGTATAGGGGAGAGGGTATAGGGTATAGGGGAATAGCTAACCCCTATTCCCTAATCCCTAACCCCTGTTCCCTAACCCCTCTCATCTTTGTACTTGCATTTGGCGCAAAACACAGTTGACCCTCTGACGAATAAATCCTCACCGCATTCAGGGCATTTTTCACCTGCAGGCTTATTCCACGCAACATAATCGCATTCAGGGTAACGCGAACACCCGTAAAATGTCCTTC
>JAFTBA010000203.1 GCA_017458545.1 Synergistaceae bacterium
CAGCACAAAAGAATTTCGATGAGGCCGTAACAAACTGGCACAAAGCAGCAGCAGTTGAGAGCGCGGCAATCGAACGGTTTACACAGTCAGGCGAAAATCTGTCGTTAATGAGGGAGAAACTCAGGGAATTACACACGGCAGTCAGCGAATCAATACGTCCTCTGAAAATCTCAGGGGTCAGCAGTACGCGCGAGATACTCGGAATCGCAAGGGCTTGGGCTGAACGTGTAAGCACTCTCGAAAAAAATATCAATGACCTTGAAGCAGGCATGACCGAAATAAAAGCGAGGCTTTCGGAACTGAAAGCTAATTTTGAGGACAGGCGGTCGGAATTTGAGTCGCTCAAAACCGAACTTGAAGCTCTCGAATCATCATTCACTGACAGACTGAGGGAGATGAATTTTGCTGACGAAGAGTCGTTCAGGTCAGCAAGAAAGAATCCTGATGAAATTGAGTCGATAAGGCGCAGGAAAGATGAAATTGATTCGAGGGCTGCGGAACTTCAGGGGGTATTGTCAGACACTCAACGGCGGCTCGATGAGAAACAGGCCATGCACCTGACTGATGAGTCATATGACGATATTGATACTGTTTACCGCGAGGAGGAAACTCAGCTGAGGAGACTCCTTCAGAACAGGGGAGTTTTGAGTCAGAAGCTGGCAAACCTCAGAGAAAATGCAGCGGAAGTTGAGAGGCTTCAGGCCGAATATGATGCTCAGGAAAAAATAGCTGATGACTGGAAGACGCTTAACACTTTAATAGGGTCTGCAAGCGGAGATAAGTTCAGAGTATTTGCGCAGCAGGTAACGCTTGAACTCGTAGTGGACAACGCTAATGAATATCTCAGGAAAATGAACGGGCGTTACACATTGATGTTGACTCCCGACAGCACTACCCTAGAACTTAGCGTGAGGGACAGCGAACAGGCAGGTGAGATCCGTCCTACAACGAATCTTTCCGGAGGTGAACGTTTTATCATAAGCCTTGCGCTTGCGTTGGGACTGTCGCAGATTTCGGGGAGCAAAGCTCAGGTTGACTCGCTGTTTATTGATGAGGGTTTCGGCTCACTTGATGATGAGGCGTTGAACGCTGCGCTTGATGCTCTGGGCGAAATAAGGCGAGAGGGACGAATGATAGGGATAATTTCGCACGTTGCAGGAATAAGCGAGAGAATACCGGCTCAGATTCACGTGATACGTAAGAGCGAAGGGACAAGCATTATTGAGGGGCCTGGAGTTGAACGCAGAAGCTAAGGTTTGACGGTGAGATTTCAGCGTGGTAGAATGCTCGGTGTGTTAAACGGGGCGTAGCGCAGTCTGGCGAGCGCGCATGGTTCGGGTCCATGAGGCCGGAGGTTCGAATCCTCTCGCCCCGACCAATAACTGAAATTAACAACGGGGAAAAAACTAAAAGCGTTCCCGTTTTTTGTTGTCAGAAAATAAAATCCCCCTCTCATAACGGAGGGGGTTTTTTTGTGTGCTACTTCAGCATTCCGTCAACAGCTTTTTCAGCTGCAGCCCTGTTATTCTGAGCGGTGCTTCCTCTTACTGCAGTAACCCTTTTAACGTCAGCACCTTTCATTGCAGATTTGAGAGTTCTGTCAGTGCTTCCAGCGCCCGACCCCTCATGAGTGCAGAAAGGAATTACGGTTTTTCCGTTCCAGTCATGCGCCTCAATGAACGTGTACATGCACATGGGAATATCTCCCCACCAGATAGGGTAGCCGAAATATATAGTGTCATACTCAGCTATATCCTTATCGCCGAGAATCGCAGGACGTGCTTTAGCGTTCTGTTCTTTTTTTGCAACGTCTATGCACTCATCGTAACTGAACGGGTATTCTTTCGCAGGTTTAACCTCGAAAATTTCAGAGCCTGTTTTCTCTGCGATAATCTTAGCGAGTTTCATGGTGTTGCCTTCAGTGATGTTGCCTACGTTGTAGTTTTCACCAGTGTGCGAGAACACAATAACAATGCTCTTGGCCTCAGCTGCAAACGAAACGCTTACCGCTGCCATAACAATAAGTACTGCAAGAATAATTCTGTTCATGAAAAAAACAACCTCCTGAAATAAGTTTGAATGTTACTTTTGCTACTTAACGCTGACTGTGATGTTTCTGCCTGAACTGCGGAGATATTCACAGATTCCTTCAGCGTCATCAAATGCCCCTATGTGCAATGAACTGTAAGGAGCAATATCGCAGTCCTCATAGTTAAGGACAAACGAGTTCCCTCCGCCCCAGTAATAGATATGACCTGCCTTGAGTTTTGAAGTTGCTTCACCCCTAATATCAGGTCTGAACGGAAGCTCAACGAAATATTCATGGCCTGCGTATTCCTTAACGGTAAGACTCTCCGGAAGTTTAGCGAAAATTTCACGTGCTGCCGATTCGTTGTCAGCTGTAAACGTATATTCGCGCCCTCCTGCCGTTAATGTGAAACTTTCTTTTACTGCAGCTGATGATACTGTTACCGAAAGAACGGTTAAGATTAAAGCGATAAGAATTTTTATGATGTTCACCTCCCTGAACGTGCAAAGTATAATTCATTGAACCCTGCTCGAAGTCAAGACGTTCAAAAAATTTCGTGTGATTTTTTCGTTGCCGAAGAAGTTTACGTGCAGCCATGACGCAAGTAAATTACCCTGAACGTAACCGCTTAATCTCGTTTCGTTTCTGTTGCGCCGTATCATTCTGAACGCTGTATTTTCGGTTGGGACTTCAGGCTCAATCCCTGCGTAATGAAACTCATGGCCTCTTATGCGTTCGCCTTTCCTGCATAAAAGATTATCTCTGAGTGCTGTTGCCTCCATGTAACCTAGAACGCTTCTTTTTCCCATGAAAGCGTCAAACGGTATAACACCTGTCATTTTGAACTTAACGCCGTCAATATTGCGCAAACTCCTGCAAAGGTACATCATGCCCCCGCATTCAGCGAGCATAGGTTTGCGGCAATCCTTAACGCTCCTTAACATCGTTGAGTTAGCAGCGAGTCTGTCTGCAAAAATTTCAGGATAACCTCCTCCGAATATATACCCGTCAGCAGTCGGCAATTCAACATCGTTCAACGGGCTGAACGGTATAATCTCAGCACCCCATGCCTTTAACATCATCATGCTTTCTTCGTAACTGAACACGAATGCTTCATCACCGGCGACAGCGATTTTGACGTTAAATTTTTTTGTTGACGGGAAAATTTTCTGTTGACTGTCACCGGCAACGGCGTTAGTGTCCTCAGCGATTCTCAACAGTTCATCGACATCAACTGATGACTCGAACTTGACTCTGAGTTTTTCAGCGTCAAAGTTATCATTCTCGAACGCAGAGACCAAACCCAAATGTCTCTCAGGAATGAAAGCCTCATCATCACGTCTTAAAGCCCCCAGAAATTTTATGCCTTTTGCCCTGAGAGCGTCGGCAATAATTTCAGCGTGATAATCCGAACCTGTCATGTTGAGGATAACGCCGGCGATTTTGACGTTAGTGTCATATTCCCTGAACCCTAAAACAGTTGCTGCAATGCTTTCACCTGATGACTTAGCATTGACGACGAGGACAACAGGAGCGTCAATGAGCTTAGCAGTTTCGGCAGTGCTTTGAGTACCTCCGTCATAGAGTCCCATTGCGCCCTCAATGACGGAGATGTCATTGCCTGATGATGTGAGAGCGAAAAGTTTTTGAACGCTCTCTTTGCTCATGAGCCAGGTGTCTAAGTTGAAGGCCCTGCATTTTCCCGAACGCCTGAGATATTCTGTGTCGATGTAATCAGGCCCGGTCTTATACGCGCTTAAAGAGAAGCCCCTGTGTCTTAAAGCAGCGAGCAGGGCACAGGTTACCGTTGTTTTACCCGAACGGCTTGAAGTACCTGCTATGAGTAATTTTCTGTTCAAATTTTTTTACGGTTTTTACGTTAAATGCTTAAATCGCGTTCAAGTATTTTCCAGAGTGCAAAGGCAGCTATTCCCGAAACGATATATTTTACGCCGAGAACAGGAGCGTTATACAGGAACGAATACACCCAAGGGTTTTGACCTTCCGGGGCGTACTGAGCGAAGAATATTGCTCCTGAAATAACGCTTGAAGCTGTCATACCTGCCCATGCTGCAATCAGTCCGAGCCAGAAAGGATGAAGGTCAGCGAGACCGATGAATGAATAGGCAATGGGGTAATCGAGAATTACCTGAACGACAGTGTAGAAATATGCTCCGAGAATGATGTGCATTATTCCCGAAAGAATGCCTATACGAATGCCCCATTTCCAGCCGCGCCTATAAGTGAAAAGAATCAGCGGCACTAACTCGAAATCGACTGAACCGCCCTGAGGCATAGTGAAGAGATTAATTTTAGTGAGAACGAATGACAGAGCTAAACATAAAGCTCCTTCAGTCATGATGACGGTGGTACTGTGTTTGTTAGACAAAAAAAATTCCTCCTGACATTGAAGATACACAGGTGAAATTTTCCTGAAGAAATATCTTTGAAAAAAATCTCCCTGTCCGGCATTACCCGTATCAGGTTCAAAGGGTCGGCGAATAAACGCCCTCTCAGCTGTGAATAAAATAAGCTCCCCTGAAAACCGATACATATTATACGCTGATTGTTGATTGCATGTTAAAATAAATGCGCTAAATTTTTTTTCAGGGAGGTATATTTTTTGAAAAAGTTTTTTGTGACGGTTTACTTATTTGTAATGGCATTGTTTGTTCTGACGATGTCAGGCTGCGGGGGCAGCGGAGGAGGTCCTCAGGCGGTTTACAATCCCAACAAGCCTACGACTCAATCTGCTCAGAACAGAACAATGGTATTCAGTTCACCTGCGCTCAAGAGGAACGGCAAGTACAGTATTTTCAGGGGGGATCAGGTAGGAGTAATAGGTACTAACGCTAAGTATTATCTTGCGCCTGTAGCGAAAGGTTCAGAGACTATAACTATGAACCTTGAATATACTGCTGCTATAAGTCAGGATTTACCGTTTGTGATAACCGAGTCGGACGATTCAACCGTAATATTCTCGTACAATCCCAACGGTACAGTTTCACAGGATACTACAACGCCTTACGGATCTGTTCTGCGTTACGGCGGAGCTGCACAGAAACTCAGGTACAGCAATTTAACTTTAACGGGTTCATCAGTTGAGCTTGATGACAGCGACATAGTTGACATAGTGCTCAAATCTGACGGTACTGCAACAGCAGGAGGAAGCACAATCCCTGTCCATGATTATGTCTGGAAGGTTGACCCTCAGCACCCCAAAGAGTATTGGCTGAAGAACGGTGAAAGTACAGTGTTATACGTTGACAGTTACGATGCTGCAATCGAAACCGCAGGGACTCTTAACGGCTTGTACATAGCGCATGATGTACGTTACACGCCCGACAGTCTGAACTTCACAACGTCGAACACTGCCAAAAAGGACGAGGACACGGAATATGTAGTGTATTACGATTTCACGTCAAGTGCAGTGAGGAAGGAATTAGCGAATGTTGTAGCGACTTACGGTTCAGGGTTCAGCAGCGACAAGTATATTTTGGCGACACTTCCCATGCAGGTGAACGGTATGGGCGGAGGCACTATGCCCGGCGGCGGAATGCCCAGCGGTGATATGCCCGGTGAACCTCCCAGCGGAGGAATGCCCAGCGGCGATATGCCCGGTCAGCCACCCAGTTTCAATTCAGCGTCAGACAGTTCAATCGCTGCAGTTTCAACGATGACTCATTCGTCAACAGAAGCCTATAACAACCCCGTACTCCACATCACTAAGGCAGGAACGTACAGGCTTTCGGGAACATGGAAGGGTCAGATATGGATTGAAGTGGGAGCTAAGGCACAGCATCAGGTAGGATTAATACTGAACGGTGTTAATGTTGAATGCACTGTTGCTCCTGCGTTAGTGTTCTACAAGGTTTACAAATGGGCTGAGAACGGCGGTAAGGGTTATGATACTCAGTCAGTGCTTGCGGCCAATGACCTGTGGAAGACTCTGGGCAGTAAGATGCTGAGTGATGACGGATATTATGACACCGGAGCAGTAGTTGAGATTGCTGACGGAACTGCGAACACTTTTACGGGAGCGAACGTTTACAGACTGCTTGAGCTTTGCCCTAAACTTGATGACGATGATAACCCTAAATACACGGGTTCAGGAATCGGAACAGACATCAGCGAGCAGGAAAAGATGTATAAACTTGACGGGGCATTTCATTCTAGGCGTTCGATAGTAATCGGAGGGGGCAGCGCAGGTACAGGGACTCTCAACATAACATCAAGCACTTATGAGGGACTAGACTCAGAGATGCACATGCTGATAGAGAGCGGAACGGTTAATGTTACTGCGCCTGATGACGGTATTAACGTGAACGAGGATTATGTATCGGTATTCGACATGGACGGCGGAACTCTGACGATTAGTTCAACGGGCGGAGACGGTATAGACTCTAACGGCTGGGTAACAGTGAACGGCGGAACGTTAAACATAACAGCCGGCACTCAGTCACAGAACTCGGCAGGAGAAGCAGGGATTGACGCTGAGAACGGAGTGAATATCTCCTCGAATGCCAAATACAACTGGAGTGCTGCGAGCGGCAGTGCCGGAGGCGGCGGAACGATTCCGGGCGGAACAACATCGGGAGATCAGAGCGGTCAGCAGTCAGGCGGTCAGTCAGGTTATTCGACGATACCTGTAACTCCTACGACTCAGACGATAGGGACTGACACGACATTTACGCTGTTCCCTACGGAGTCGTCGATTCAGGAGGACACTGAGGGTACAAGAAATATTCCTTCGAGCGGTAATGTGTTTGAACTTGTGCACAGGGTAAACGATTTCGCAGGAATGACCAACAACTGATAAAGCACATGAAACGCACAGAAGACTCACGGTTTTAAGCCGTGAGTTTTTTATATGGTATGATGATTGTACAATATTTTCAGGAGGAGTGATGAAAGTGGCAACATCAAGCATATTCCATAATGTAATTCTGAGAACCCCTGAGCAGGTTGAAGCATTCATAAACGCAGCTGAGGCATCAGAGAGAAATCCATACATAAAACCGAAAGGCTCACCGACGTACAGACTAACGACCGACACGGACGAGATTCGCAGGTTGTCGGAACTTCGCAGGAAAAACAGAGAACAGAAACAATGAATGTACAGACGATAAATATACTCGATGAGCTGAAAAATAACGGAGAAATAAAACTCAGTGAAGATTTATCATTATTTTCATGTCAAATTAATCCTGCTATTGAAAATTTCATACGTAACAGAGCGATAGATTTCGCACGGCGAAAATTATCAATAACATATCTCGTTGTTGATACGTATGATGGCGAGATACTCGGTTATTTTGCCCTGACCCATAAAGCTGTATTGATTCCTGACGTTACCATGAGCAATACTTCACGCAGAAAACTAGAAAGATATGCGCGTTTGGACAGGTCTACAGGTGATTACATGGCCTCAGCATTCCTTATAGCACAGTTCGGAAAAAACTACGGTGTCGATAACGGCAAACGCATTAGCGGCAGAGATTTGATGAACATCGCAAATGATATTCTCGTGAATATACAGAATCAGATAGGAGGAGGAATAATTTATCTTGACTGCGAGGATAATGAAAGTCTGAAACAGTTTTACACTGATGAAAAATTCCAGCCGTTCGGAGAGCGTTTTTCTGACGAGGATAAACAGAAATATATTCAGTATATGCGATTCTTCTGAAACAGATTCGGATATGGATTTTTTATGTCCTAAGTAAAAATAACTATTGCAAATTTCAGGTTACGGGTTTAATATTTGCCGCGTTGTTCAGTTAGCACTCTTATTGATTGAGTGCCATTAAAACAGAGGAGGCAAATCAGAATCATGAAACTTAAACCGTTAGGCGACAGAATAGTAGTAAAAGTTCTTGAGCGCGAAGAAAAAACTAAAGGAGGATTATTCCTTCCCGACACAGCAAA
>JAFTBA010000204.1 GCA_017458545.1 Synergistaceae bacterium
CGAACTTTCACCTCCTCCTCAAATGCAAAATCCAAATACCAGTTTTTGCCTCGTCTCCGTAACGTCGGTACACATTCGTTACGCGTTTTACAATGTTTTTGAATGTAAACTACATCGCTCTTGCTCAAGTTTACATTTACCCAGTCCCATGTGTTATTGATAAATACTTTCAGTTTCGCCGTTAATGTCCCTGTTCTTACAAAGCAATTATCTCTATACATCGCAGGGTAAATCTTTCCAGATACCGGACGGCCAGGTTCTCTGCCTTTATGTGTGCTTTGCCAGTTAGCATAATTGCTCCTGTATGAGCTTACTTTGCCTAATGCTTCCATTATTGAGGCTCGTCGCATATAACTTGGGAACTTATGAAAATTTTTATCATAGTCATACTTTGGAGTTGGATTGCTTGCTGTTCTGTGGGTAAGTTTCTCAACTGTACGTACTCTGTCTAATGAAGATGTAACACTTGAAATATAATCCCATTCACTGATAACAACGTTAATGAAAAAATCAGTAGAAGCACGATAAAAGTCAACAGTACGGTAAAACGCTCCATGTGCACAGCCTATCTTAACTTTGTACGTTGACATAAGTTTCATGAGATTATCTTTCTTTCTGACGCATAATGTATTCCGTAATCTGCTGCTGTGTGTTTTCTGATACCGTTGCAATGAAATATGAAGGATTCCACAAATGGCCTGCCCATAACTGTCTGCGTAATTTATCTCCGTATATCTTAAACAGTATTCTGGCTGAAACACCTTTAAGAGCCTTAATAACATCCGGTATGTAATGTTGAGGTGAACAATCAATGAGTAAATGGACATGATCACAATCGGTATGAGCTTCGAGAATAGAGAAATTATGATCGAATGAAATTTTATGTAATATCTCCAGTAGAGACTTCTCAATATTATAAGTCAAGACTTTCCTGCGATATTTTACGCACCAAACTACATGATACTGAATAGAATATATGTATCCTCTTCCGTGATGTAAAAGCACACATCTCACCTCAAAAAGAAGGATAACATATGTATAAGAAAAAGTGAAGTCTATTTATTTAGGAAAAAATAAATAGAGCCGCCTAACTCACGACTAAAGTCGCGAGAATGCGGCGGCTATGTATTCAATGACAAAACTTCATCGGACGTTAGGGCAGCCCTAACCCTTACTGCTAAGCTCCCTGTATATCATAACGATAACAATCACCGACACTACGAACGTCAATGCATCGCTCGCCGGCATTGACCACAATACCCCGTCAAGCCCCATGAACATAGGCATAATTATTGTCAAACCTGCTCCGAAAATTACTTCCCTTATTATCGAAAGCCCTGCCGATATATATGGCCTTCCCATAGCCTGAATAAATATAAATGCTGCCTTGTTGATACACGCAAGTACTATCAGGCACAAATAAGTCCTGAAACATCTCACGGTGAACTCAGCATAGTACACGCTCTCTCCTGACGCTCCGAACAACGAAGCTATCTCAGCAGGAAATACCTCGACAATCACAAACGCTATTACACCTATAACTGTCTCGCAGGTCAGCAGTAAACTGAACAATGATTTGACTCTGTCAGGACGTTCAGCACCAACGTTATAACCTACTATAGGAGTACAGCTCGCCGATAAACCTACTACGATTGAGATGACTATCTGAAAGAACTTCATGACTATACCGATTACTGCCATAGGAATTTGGGAGTATTCGGGCTGACTGAAAACAGAATCCGTTGCGCCGTACTTCTTTATCATCATGTTCACGCTCGCAACGCTTATCACTAACGCTATCTGTGAAAGAAAACTGCACATTCCAAGCGGTAAATACCGTTTCATTAACGACAGGTTAAAATGAAGATTAGACCGCGAAAATTCAACCGCTTTCATCTTACATGCTATGTATCTCAATGACATTAACGCCGTGAAAATCTGTCCCGTTATCGTTGCAACTGCTGCACCCGTCATCCCCCAGTGAAAGCAGAAAATAAATACAGGGTCTAACACAATGTTAATACCTGCTCCCATTAAGGTCGAGAACATAACATAGTTGGGGCTTCCGTCAGCAGAAATTACAGGGTTCATGGCCTGACCGAAAACATAAAACGGTATTCCCGGAATTATCCACGAGAAATATTCAACCGCAAGTTTGAACGTCTCATCGTTCACACGCCCCCCGAACAACGCAACAAGTTCCTCACGCAGCACCCAATACACTAACGCTATAATCACTCCTGCAGTTGACGACAGCAATGCTGCACTTCCTACGCTGTTACCTGCCTGCTTGGGATTCCTTGCGCCCAGACTCATGCTCACGAACGCGCATACTCCGTCACCGATTAAGAGAGTGAACGCCAATGCTATTACCGTTAAGGGGAAGACTACATTGTTTGCGGCGTTACCGTTTGAGCCGAGATAATCAGCGTTTGCAATGAATATCTGATCTACTATGTTGTAGAGTGCCGCGACTAAAAGCGATACTATGAGTGGTACTGAGTAACGGAGCATTAATTTACTGACAGGCTCGCGCTCCAAAAAAATATTTGTGTCCAACATTATCACCTTCATGAAAAATTCTCAGGGCAATAAAAAAAATGCGTATGCCCTTTCGCCCGGACTTACGCATTCTCATGCTGCACAGCAAAATTATTATAACACTCTCAAACTTAATAACTTTGTAAATTACCTAGCGTATAATATGCAAAATTACCTAATACAAAAGGGGAGATTATTTTGAAGAGATTTATATTTATTCTCACAGCGTTATCCCTTATTCTTTCGGCTCAGTCCGCTTCAGCCTCGTATCTCTACACGTTCTCATCGGGCGACGTACTTGACCCCGATGCAACGGATGCTTATTACGGGTTAGGACGGATTGATTTTGACGAGTTCGGTATTCCGTTCCCTACCGTCATCGAATCGGGCGACCCGCGTTCTCTCGGCGCAGGTCTGTTCACGCGAAACGGAAAAGAGTACATCTACGTTACTAAAACCCTCAAATACGGCGCGTCTACTACTCACCTGGTAACCGATTACTCGTTCTATGACCCCTCCATTAGCGTCTCAATACCACTCAACCCTGGCGAAAATACTCTCAGCTTACCCTACAACACAGTAGCAACCTCGGATATTCTCCTTCCACCTGATGAGGCTAACGGACTCATTTACGCGATTGACGGCAACACTCTAAGGGCTATCGACCCGTTAACGTGGACTGACTCAGCTACAGCACAGTTAAGCACTGAGTATCAGGTTCATAACCTCGTCAGCTTATGGCCAGACTCACACAATTACCTTTACGTCTGGAGCTCAAAGCGCACCAACATTAACCCTGCAAGCGGTGATTACACTCCCATAAGCAGCGACATTCACGTTTACGACAGGGAAACACTCGCAGAACTCGCAGTGTTCCGCCACGTAAGAACAGGTTTCGACACAACTATCAGAAAGTCTGACGATGAACCTACTCTCGAAATGGGACGCGGACTCGTTTTCATCGCTGATAATCTTATTGCTTACGTTGCTTACGATACTGCAGTCTCGAAAGACGCTCATGCTTCAATCTGGTGCATTGACGAGTCAGGAACAGTACCGACTTCAACACGTACTATTTCGAGCAGGGATATTAACGGCTTTGATGTTGACATCGAGTCGCCTATGCCTGACGGTCTCGGAGGGTTCTATTTCGTTGCGGAGTCAGGAGACTTGAACGCAAGCCTTTCTTCAACGGATATAAGCTCAACAGTTTATCATTACACTGCTGACAAGAGACTGTTCTCAACACCGTCAATTAATGTTACGTCAAATGCAGAACTCGTTATGACTGACGAAGGTCCTCACAAAGGAAGCATCTTCATGTTCAGCATTATAGGCGCACATATTGCAGCTTCCTTAGACAACAACGTTGAAGTATTCTTCTGGGACGGCGAACAGGGTACTGACTCTATGGACTGGGGGAATCATCAGACGAACCTTATCCTCTACGAAGTCGGCGTTGAAATCGAAAAGCCCTTCCCAGTAGGTAACGGATTCTTCTACTCAATGGAGAGCAAGAACGAATCTATCCGTGATGAGAAAGACTCGGTGTTTTACTGGAACGGTACCTTCGGGAGCAGATCACAGCTCGTATGGTCATCGGACAATGAACTAGAAGTTGAACAGCCTCCGCTTGACGGCAACGGCGGATTCTATTTCGTCAATGTCGACATGGTCAGCACTGATGCTAAGACACTCATAAGCACAATGACGCTCATGCACGGAAGACCTTCAGGAGCAACACCTGTGTGTGATTTGGGTTCATTCCTTGCGCCTCCTTCAACGTTCAAGCCTAACCCTAACGCCCCCCAGGCGATTCCCGAAGAGGCATTCCAGAATGAATTTGCACTCGTTGAGATTCCAGAACAGAATCAGCTCTTTGCCGGTGCAGGCCCTGTAGGAGGTAAATTCCGTCTGACAGTTCTCGACTGGACGAAGAAAGCTGCCCTCGAGTCTGGCGACAACATAATCATCACCTTCAATGACGAGGAAATGGGCGGTAATGCTAACATCGGCGGTATGGTTAAATTCACTGAAGGCTCCCGTCAAATAGGAGTCGCAAGCAAAGACGGCTGCGATTCAGGATTCGGAGTCCTCGCAATAGCAGGAGTAATTATGCTCGCAGTATCGCGCAAACGTTCACGTTAATGTTAAAATATCTGTATTCACCAAACGCATGACAATCAAGGAGGAATGAACAATGCGTGTAGTACAGACAAGCATAATCACCAACACTGCAGGTAACGCCAACAGACTCGAACGCGGTGCAGTCATACGCCGTAACGAGACACAGTATATGCACGTACGTGAACCTGTACTGGTACAGCGTCCGCGCGTTGAGGACTTCAACAATTTAGTGGTCATTCACGATCAGGTCGAACAGTACATCTGATTAACGTTCAGCAAATCAATTATCCTTCTCCGCAGTTAAAACACTGCATTCGCGCAGGAGAGGGATTTTTATTTTGTTGTGATACAATTCTTTTGCCCTGACAGAATTTTTCAGGGCAGATTATTTATATCAGGAGGTATCTTTTCGTAATGAAACGCAAAATTATTCTTTCAGCACTTCTCGTTTTAGTCATGGCCGTTTCAGCTTCAGCGTTCAGCGGTCATGAAAAGTGGTCGCTTAATCTCGACAGCCCCGTAACAAGCGGCATTACCGTCTCAGGTAACACAGTGTTCGCAGGTTCGGAAACAGGAAGATTCTACGCCGTCAACAAAAATACAGGCGCAGTAATCTGGGATTACAAGGTTGACAATACAATTTACGGCACTCCCGTAATATCCGGCAGCAATGTAATCTTCGCACAGGGTAGCGGCCAGATCGTATGCCTTAAAATTTCGGACGGCTCACTTGTCTGGAGGGCAGGCGGTACTGAGAACCTCCGCAATCCAGAAGGCAAAGCCGTTAATGACGGCCTCAGTGACGGTGCTGCCATAGGCGGCGGACTCGTTTACGTTTCAAAAGACGACAGGAAAGTTCACGCATTCAACGCTAACACAGGCAAAGCAGCTTGGACTTATTCAGTCGGGGATCAGGGTGTACGTGCAGCGCCCTCATATGCTGACGGTTATGTTTTTGTCGGCGAATATGACGGTATCTTCAGCATTCTTGACGCTAAGTCAGGCAAGAGACTCAACGGAGGCGGTGCAGGCGGTTCGGTCAACACTCCAACAGTGAACAGCGGTAACGTTTACTTCTCAGCTTGGGACGGTGCTGTCAATGCAGTGCAGATTAAGGACGTTATTCCCCTTTGGAACGTTAACGTAAGAGATTCAATCACTACTCAGCCCGAAATAGGCGGAGGAAAAATAGTTGTAGGTACCGGCAGAGGTGCAGCAGTTGCTTTGAGTCAGAAGGACGGCAGAACTTTATGGCGTTTCAACAC
>JAFTBA010000205.1 GCA_017458545.1 Synergistaceae bacterium
TGAGGCACAATGCTGAGAATCTTAACTGGGATTTTAGACGGCTCAGTACCTTTTAACACTGTTAATGTGTAACCGTTCATTCCTGTTTTGAGACTGCTGACGGGTAACACGGGCTGTTCAGGAACAAAACGCGCATTCAGAGTCAGGAGCAGCAATGCAATGATTAAGAGGCGTTTCGGTTTCATCAACATCAGCATTAACATAAACCCTTTGCCCTTTGTCTGAGGTATTCCATTATGAAGTCGCCTATATCACCGTCAAGCACTGACTGAACATTACCGCGCTCAAAGTTAGTCCTGTGGTCTTTAACCATAGTGTAAGGGTGAAGAACATAACTTCTGATTTGACTGCCCCAAGTTGATTCTTTTTTTTCGCCGACTACTGATGATAATTCTTCCTGACGCTCCTGTTCGGCCATGTCGTATAAACGGCTCTTTAACACGTGCATAGCTGTCTGACGGTTCATATGCTGGGAACGTTCGTTCTGACACGTAACTACTATGCCCGTAGGAAGGTGCGTTATTCTGACTGCGCTGTCTGTTCTGTTCACGTATTGGCCTCCTGCACCTGATGCCCTGAAAGTGTCTACCTTAATGTCCTCAGGCTTAATATCAATGTCAGCATCATCATTTATTTCTGGGGACACTAAAACGCTTGCGAAACTCGTATGTCTTCTGTGTGCGCTGTCAAACGGTGATATTCTCACAAGCCTGTGAACACCTCTCTCAGCTTTCAGAAAACCGTAAGCATATTCACCTTCAACAAGAATCGTAGCGTTCTTTATGCCCTCACCCTCATCAGTTGCAGCTTCAATAACATTTGCTTTGAGTCCTTCGCGTTCACAGTAACGCAGGTACATACGCATTAACATTCCAGCCCAATCCTGAGAGTCGAGTCCTCCAGAACCTGAATGAATCATTAAGACAGCATTATTACGGTCATAAGGTTCATCGAGCAATAACAGGAGGCTTTGACGTTCTAAAACTGTTCGGAATGATGCTGCTCTCTGCAAAAATTCGGCTTCGAGTTCAGGGTCGTCATTTTCCGTCAGGATTTCTTCTATTGCTTTGAGGTCGTCAAATTCCGACTGAATGAATTTCCAGTCAGAAAGGGTTGAATTTACCTGAGATAATTCCCTGAGAATCTCATCGCGTTTCTGAGAAGGCGAGTTCCAGAAGTCCTGAGATGATGAAAGGGACGTTAAATTTTCGGAACGCGAATGTAATCCGTTCAGGTCAAAGACAGTCCTGCATATTGAGGATTAACGTATGCAGTTCTTCCAGTTCTGATTTGATATTGGGATTCATGGTTCAAACCTTTCGTGAATGATTTTATTTTTGAACGAATCATAACACATGTGCAAACGTGTTTTCTGATATACTCATGGATAATTTATATTTAACCTTTAATTGAGGAGGATATTTCTATTGGACGTTAAAACATTCTTCAGCATTGCAGGCGGAGTAGCACTCTTCCTGTACGGTATTAAAATGCTTTCATCGGCTCTCCAGAATCTTGCAGGTGATAAACTCCGTCAGCTTCTCGGCGAACTCACAAAGACACCCCTTCGCGGAATACTCGTAGGCATCGTTGTAACAATCCTCATTCAGTCATCGGCAGGCACTACAGTTATGACAGTCTCATTCGTCAACACAGGGCTGCTGTCATTGAAACAGGCTTTGGGACTCATAATGGGTGCTAACATAGGTACAACGGTAACAGCTCAGTTAATCGCTTTCAACATAGACAGTCTGGCATTGCCGCTGTTATTCTTCGGAGTGTTCGCCTCAATGATGTTCAGCAAAAAACATCTCAGTTACCTTGCCAGCGGTCTTATAGGTTTAGGACTTGTCTTTATGGGAATGCAGACGATGAAAACAGCCTCGCACATAATCGCGCAGCACAGGGATTTTCTTCTTGTATTGAGCAGAAACCCCATCACAGGAGTCCTCGCAGGAATGATTCTCACTGCTCTCATTCAGTCATCAGCCGCTACAATCGGTTTGACGATAGCAGTAGCCTCACAGGGGTTAATCACACTTGACGCTGCCATACCGATAATACTCGGCGACAACATAGGCACTACACTCACAGCAATAGTAGCCTCGCTTAATGCCTCGCGCCCTGCTAAACAGGCGGCATTAGGACATGTACTGTTTAACCTGATAGGAACTGTGATATTCATGCTTGCATTGCCGTTATACAGGTCTGTAATACTTTCGACAAGCCCCGACATAGGCCGTCAGATTGCGAACGCTCACACCATATTCAACGTTTGCAACACGATAATATTCTTCCCGTTCGTGTCATTGCTGGCAAAATTAATCTCAACGATAATTCCTTTACGCCCCGAAGATAACCCCGAAGATGTTATGTATCTAGATCCTAATTTACTCAACATCTCAAGCGCAAGTGCTGTTGAAGCTGTTAAAGATGAGCTTCTTCACATGGGCAATATCGTTCAGAAAATGTTTGCCTTAATCCGCAAAACATTCTTTGAGTTCGATGAGAGCAAACTCGAAGAGAGACGCAAGAAATTCGACAGCCTTGAGGATTCGGTGAACAAAATTACCCGGGCAATTTCCTCATATGCTTCAGAGATATGGCAGAGAGGAGTCAGCGATTCAGTTTCAACTGTCTTAGGGTGTTACGTTAATGCCTCTCTTGACCTCGAAAGAATAGGGGACAGGGCTGAGAATTTAATTGAACGTTCCGATGTAATGAATCATTATCTTTCCGATGAAGCTATAGAAGAGTTCAAAGATATGTATGACACGACATGCTTAGCGATAGATACATCGCTTGACTCTATGAAGAATGAGAACAGCGAACAGGCATGGCTTGTTATAAGGGACATTGAGAAGAAGATAGATTCTCAGGAAAGGACTTACAGGAAGAAACACATTGACCGTCTTAATCGCGGCGAATGCGATCCTGAAAAAGGAGTGAATTTCATAACTTTACTGAGCAACCTCGAAAGAATCGGCGACCACAGCAATAATATAGCAGGTTACACGCTCGATATACTTGCTATGGATAAGAAAGCATAAGGCATTAAATTTGAGGCTGAGTCTGAGAAAAATTGTTCTGTTTATGTCCGTGATAATCATTATGATTTTCACGGGCTTATGGTTAA
>JAFTBA010000035.1 GCA_017458545.1 Synergistaceae bacterium
AAGAAAAAGAGACCTTTATTGCTTCCTGAGATCTTTGAAGTAGCATACTCTGACGCATTAGCAGAAAAATACGGACTGGCTAAATAATGAAAGTACTTGTTGATACGAATGTAATCATAAATTACCTTACGGAACGTGAGGATAAATACAGAGAGTCCTCCAATAAGGTTATGAAGATATGTTCAGACAAAACGATAATAGAGGGTTATGTAGCTTTCCACTCACTGTCCATAATTTGGTACTCATCAGGAAGAATGAAGCAGCCTGAAACTGTACGCAGAGAATGGCTAGACCGTGTCTGTAAAGTACTTACAACTGCAAGCGCAGGACATACTGCAGTAGTTGAGGCGGTACACAATGTTGAGTTCAAGGACTTCGAGGACAACCTGCAGGACATTTGCGCTCAAAACGTGAACGCTGATTACATTGTTACTGTGAACACCAAAGACTTTGAACACAGCAAAGTCAAAGCCGTAACTCCTGATGAACTCGTGAGGATTGTAAACGGTAACAACTGAATTAAAATCCCCTTCATACTTCGCAAAGGACTCCTGCTATTAAGATTTGTTCACCGTCACAACAACAAAAACCCGTCCACATACGAACGGGCTTTATCATTCTCTTAATCATGGAGCCGGTGAACAGATTTGAACTGTTGGCCTGCGCATTACGAGTGCGCTGCTCTACCCCTGAGCCACACCGGCAGCGTCTAAATCACAATGTGATATTCTAACAGCTCATTCCCTTTCTGGCAAGCACCATCAACATAACAATCCCCAGCAATCCCGTCGCAAAACCTTCACAACCGCTGCTGCTGGTTCCTCCGCCTCCGCCGTTATTACCGTCAGGATTGGTCTCAACATATTCCTTAGTGCCGTACGAACTGTAATCGTCATATTCACGCCCTTCAGTTCCCCTCGCAGGAAGAGAATCATAATTGCTCAGCGCGTAATTCAATGATGCCGCTGCGTCAAGTTCATCACCTATCATTATCGACCTCTTTATCTGATAGGCCGTTGCGCTCTCGGGAAGCACTGATGCCAAAAGAAGCGCAGTCCCGGCAACATGAGGAGTAGCCATTGATGTTCCCTGCGACTCATGCAGACTCACTCCGCCGTCCTTTATGTCAGATGTACTGCTCTGTACCCATGTACTGAGTATTCCTACTCCGGGCGCGCTTATATCAGCTCCGTCATTGCTGAACGTTGCTATATACGTCGTCCCTATTAACGGTATACGGTCAAGCGCAGATACTGTTATCATGTTGTCCAGCCCTTTGAACGATGCTGGGTAAACATAATATCCTGCTCCTTTTACCATACTGCCGTGTGCTGACGTACTCGGTTTCCCTATTGTTTCCTTCTGATTGCCTGCTGCTACGGCTATAACTGCTTTGTTAGTGTTGTCGAGAAGTTTGAACGCCCTCCATAAAGGCAGTCCAACTAAATTATCATGCGTCGGCTCAAGTTTCATATACGCCTCAACAGAAAGATTTACAGCCCGTACATTCACTCCCTGATTAATCAGCTGAACTACATGATTAATCGCTTTGATTACAGTGTTCAAATCTCCCTTGCCGTTCGCATCAAGTGCTTTCAGGGAAATCAATCCGCTGTTCCAGCTCACCCCGGCAATTCCCAGTCCGTTGTTACCGGCAGCAGCTATAGTTCCTGCAACATGCGAACCGTGTCCGTAATCATCCCGTGCTGATGTACTGTTCTCATCAATAGTCCTCTTACCCAGCGACACTGCAACGTTAGGGGCTAAGTCAGGGTTAGTGTCATCAATTCCGGAGTCGATTACTGCAGCGTAAACATCTACATTACCCGTATCAATATCCCATGCTGCAGGAGCGTTAATCTGATCCATTCCCCAGCAGTCGCCGTAATATGTATCGTTCGGAACTGTTGCGGCATATACAGCGTAATTCGGTGAGGCTGCAATTACTCTCGGATCTTTTTTGAACTGTTCCGAAAGCTCAAGGGCATCACCGCTCTCCGAATGTATCATCATAAACACTCCGCCGTCAGATTCCGAAAGAGACGGGTATACTTCACTGACCGTTACGCCCGTGAATGAGGCTGCAAATTCTGAGGCTGAAGCCGTTACTGATGAAGCTGTTACACCGCCCGATGATGATGACTTCAGTACAACGATTACATCACCGTCAGTATATTCGTCCGATGCCCATAACGGTAATGCCGACATTAAGACCAAAATAAATGCCCAAATTTTTCTGTACACGATTTTTTCACGTCCTTATTAATGCCAAATTATTTGAGAGTGATTATATAACAACCGAAATTTTTGCGCCCGTCTTCTGAAAAATATTATGCGTATAATTTTTTTGCCTCACTGATAAAATTTCTGGCATATACAGGAAGATAACTGCCTTTCCTCATGGCCGCAACAAAATCACTGTATACCCCTTCATCGAAACTGTACGTGTCAATTTCAGGTTCAGGAGAATGCCATCTCAAATGGCTCTCGAATATGAATGACACTCCCCAGCCCTGTTCAGTCAGTGAGATTACCGCAGGCATGTTGTTAGTAGTGATTGAGTTGTCAGGAGGAATGCCGTTCTTCTTGAGGTAATGCCTTGCCAGCTGACCCGTTCTCTGTTCGGGCGAAAGAAGTATTAACCTCTCACCTTTAACGGATGAAAGTTTCAATCTTCCTTTAACCGCTTCATTTTTGAGCCTGTGATTACGGCAAGTGCATATCAATAATTCTTCGGGCGCAAGCGTCTCATAATCAAGGTGAGGATTTTTCTTTCTGGGTTTACTGTAGAACGCCAAATCTATATACCCCTCGATGAGTTTCGCGTCTATCGCATCGCTTGTTCCCTCGAAAACATTAACCTTAACGTTAGGGTATCTCCTGTTGAAAACAGGAAGCGTTTTAGGCAGCATGAAAGCACACCTCATATTAGGCAGACCGATATTCAGGACTCCGACATCACGCTTGATTATGTCGGCGAGTTCAGCATCAAGATTAGCTTTCATGTCAAGAATACTCCGCGCATAATCCAGATAACGCCGTCCTGCATAAGTCGGAATATATTTCCTGTCAGAACGCTCAAAAAGTTTCAAGCCTAATTCATCCTCAAGACCGCTTATGTACTGGCTCAATGCTGACTGGCTTATGTGAAGCTCCTCTGCTGCCCTCGTGAAATTACCGTGTCTTGCTATTGCCGTTACGTAATTCATTTCCTTAAAGTCCAACAGCTTCAGCCCCTTTAACTATTAGCTAATTTAATTTTATCAGTAAGTTTTTAGTATTTTACATTATAACATGTTTGTTTTATTATTTGTCCATCACAAAAAAATCTACGGAACAAAAATTTCTTCATCAGGAGGATTAATTATCATGGCAGAAAAAAAATTGCCGGTAACTATTATGCGCGGCGGAACAAGCAAAGGCGTATACATTCTCGAAGACAATATGCCTGCTAACCATGACGAATGGGAACCCTTACTGCTCAGGTTAATGGGAAGCCCTGACGCAAAACAGATTGACGGTCTCGGAGGCTCGTACTCGGTAACAAGCAAAGTAGCCATCATCAAAAAATCAAGCAACCCTGAAGCAGATGTTGATTACACTTTTGCACAGGTCAGCGTTGACAAACCGTTGGTCAGCTACAAAGGCAACTGCGGAAATATCTCCTCAGGCGTAGGACCTTTTGCTATTGAAAAGGGACTCGTTGAAGCTAAAGACGGTATGACAAGCGTACGCATCTTCAACACCAACACCAACAAAATTATCGTTGCAGACGTTAAAACACCTGACGGCGAAGTCGCTTACTCAGGTGATTTCGCAATCGCAGGAGTACCGGGAACAGCTTCTCCCGTTAAATTAAAGTTCGTACGTCCTTCAGGCACTCTCGGAAAAGGCTTGCTGCCTACGGGTAATGTAATTGATACGCTTGATGTTCCTGGTTTCGGGAAGGTTGATGTTTCGATTGTCGACGCTGCGAATCCTTTAGTGTTCGTGAAGGCTAAGGACATAGGTTTAACGGGCAGAGAACTCCCCGATGACCTCAATGCTAAACCGGAAATGCTCGACCTGCTTGAGAAAATCAGAGGCTTAGCTGCGCAAAAGCTAAACCTCATTGACGACTACACCAAATCAGCATGGGAAACTCCCGGAATCCCTAAAATGACTTTCGTAGCCGAACCCGATAATTATACGGCATCGGACGGAAAAGAAATCTCTAAAGACAAAATCGACCTGCTTTCACGCATGATGTCAATGCAGAAACCTCACCCCTCCTACGCCATGACAGGTGCAATGTGCACAGCTGCAGCAGCTGTTACGCCCGGCTCAATCGTTAATCAGGTGCTTGCCCCTAACGCTGATACTCAGTTCATCAGAATAGGACACCCTGCAGGAATACTCGAATGCGGTGCTGACTTCAGGCTCGAAGACGGTAAGAACGTTCCTGAAATTGATGACACTTTCGGATTCAGGACGGCTAATTACCTCATGGACGGCACGGCAAGAATAAGACTCTAATCTCAATCACTAAAAGGGGATATAACTTATGCAGGAATATTTACCGATAATATCGCTCGTTGTTCTGGCGGTAGTAGTAGCAATAGGCTTCATCAAAAAAATTAACTTGGGTTTTTTCGCATTAGGTGCAGCGTTCGTACTGGGTACTGTTGGCGGAATGAAAGCCTCTCAGATTACTGCAGGTTTCAGCTCGTCAATGTTCGTTACTCTCGTGGGCGTTACGTTCATGTTCGGAATGGCATCCCAGAACGGTACTCTCGAATTATTCTCGAAAAAAGTAGTCGCCCTTGTCGGCAAAAGAACTGTCCTAATCCCTATACTGATGTTCGTACTCTCTGCATTCATTTCGGCAATAGGACCGGGACATATAGCTGCAGGAATTTTAATGACGACTTTCGCAATGTACCTGGCGTTCGAGATGGATATTAACCCTATGGCAACATCGCTTTACGCAAAACTCGGAGCTAACGCAGGCTGTGCCTCAACGTTATCAATAACAGGCATATTAGCGGCACAGCTCTCGAATCCTCTGGGGTATTCAGGGTTCGGACTTCATCTGTTCCTTTCGACTCTGTTATCAGGGTTCGTGTTCACTGTGGTTGTGTATATTCTGTACAAGGGCTACAAAGTAAAAGCAGATAACCCGTTGAAATGGTCAGAGATTCCGAAGTTTAACAGGGATCAGAAAATAACTATTGCCGTTATCGTTGTCGTAGTTGTGTGCTGCATAGGCTTCAAACTGGATACAGGACTGTTCGCATTCTTGGCCGCCAGCGTATTAATCCTCACGGGCTGTGCAGATGAAAAGAAAGCCATTAAGGGAATCCCTTGGGGGACTCTGGTATTCATTTGCGGTGTGGGTGCACTGGTCAACGTCATAAACAAACTGGGCGGCATAAAACTCGTCTCGGATTATCTCTCAACGTTAATGACTACCGAGACTGCAGTACCTATAATGTCAGCAACATCGGGAATACTTTCATGGGTGAGTTCGACTACGGGAGTTGTAATGCCTGCATTGCTGCCTATAGCCGATAACGTTGCAAAGACTTTCGGAGTGAGTTATGTTGAACTTATGTCGGGAATAGTCGCAACGTCATTCGCAGCGGCAATAAGCCCTCTTTCAACAGGCGGAGCAATCATAATGTCATCCTACAGCGCAAGCAAAGAAACTACTACCGAAGAAATGAACAACATGTTCAAAACACTGTTCCTTCTGAGTGTCGCTAACGTGTTAATCAATGTCTTAATGTCATGGCTCGGTGTGTTTAATCTCGGTCATCTGTTCTATTAGTATGCGTTAGTATGCGAATGAATACAAATATATATTGTCTTTTTCCCTCTGCCGTTAAGGCAGGGGGATTTTTTTCAGCACAAAGCATAACGTATAATTTGTTCAAAAGGGAGGTATTTTTTTATGAAGCCTGTTAATCAAAACATAGTCATCATAAATTGCGGTTCACAGTTCACTCAGCTGATTGCCAGACGTTTACGCGAGATGAAAGTTCACAGCGTAATACTTAACTGGGACGTTTCAGCCGAAACAGTAAAGTCATTTTCACCGAATGGCATAATCATTTCTGGAGGCCCTGACAGCGTTAACGACCCTGACGCTATAACCGTTGACCCTGAAATTCTTTCAACGGGCTGTCCTGTTCTGGGTATTTGCTACGGTATGCAGCTGCTCGCAAAATTAACGGGCGGTACTGTAATCTCAGGTTCAAAAAGAGAATACGGCGTTACCGAAATACATAAGGCAGGAGGTTATAACTCATTGCTTCTGGGCGAGAATATACCCTCAAAATTAAGAGTCCTCATGAGTCACGGCGATAACGTAGCCGAACTCCCCGAAGGTTTCATCGCAACGTCAATGACTGACAACAAAATCATCGCGTCAATCGAAGACAGTCAACGAAAATTCTTTGGTTTACAATTCCACCCCGAAGTCATACACAGTGAACATGGGAATTATATTCTGCGCAGTTTCATCTTCAAGGTCTGCGAATGCTCAGGCGATTGGAATCTCACTGACTGGGTTGACAGCATGGTCAACAGAATCCGTGAGACAGTAGGCGGCTCAAAAGTTGTCTGCGGACTCTCAGGAGGTGTTGACTCGAGCGTTTCGGCAGTACTCGTTCACAAAGCTGTCGGGAAAAATCTTCAGTGCGTTTTCGTCAATCACGGTTTAATGAGGCTCAATGAACCCGAAGCAGTCATGAAGGAATATGACTCTCTCGGTCTTAACGTTAAGTATGTTGACGCTTCCGAATTATTCCTGAAGGAACTCGAAGGAGTTACCGACCCTGAACAGAAACGCAAGATTATAGGCCGTTTGTTCATTGAAGTTTTCGAGGCTGAAGCGAAAAAGATTGAGGGTGCCGAATGGCTGTTACAGGGAACGATTTACCCCGATGTAATTGAGAGCGGCATGAAAGGCAAGAAAGGTGCTGCGCTCATAAAATCCCATCACAATGTAGGAGGTCTTCCCGAAAAAATGAACCTCAAACTCCTTGAGCCTTTACGCGATTTGTTCAAGGACGAAGTGAGGAGACTGGGAAAGATTATAGGAATGCCCGATGAGATAATTAACCGTCAGCCTTTTCCAGGTCCCGGCTTGGCCGTGAGGTGTCTCGGAGCAATAACGAAGGAAAGACTCGACACTCTGAGAGCAGCTGATGCGATTTTCCGCGAAGAACTTAAACGCGCAGGGCTTTACGCAGGAATATGGCAGGCATTCTGCGTACTTCTTCCCGTTAAATCGGTCGGTGTTATGGGCGACAGCAGAACTTACAGTGAAGCTGTTGTGCTTAGGGCAATAAACTCTCAGGACGCTATGACTGCCGAATGGTCGAGGATTGATTATGATGTTCTCGACAGAGTGTCAAAAAGAATCTGCAATGAGGTCAGCGGCATTAACAGGGTAGTTATGGACGTAACATCTAAACCGCCTGCAACAATCGAATGGGAATAATTTTCGTGAGCGTGAGCATGAGCGTAAGTGAATAAGAAAAATCCCCCCGTCTTAATCTTAACGGGGGGACTTAATATTTCTGTTACTGTTACTGTCTGTAGACCAACGGAATAAGGAATCCTTCAGCGACCTCATCAGCCATAGCTTTGCCCTCAAGGATCTCAAGCAGTTTGAGCGCAAAGAACGGAGTTACAGCAGGGCCTTTAGCGGTAGTGATGTTGCCGTCAGTCTCAACGATGTGAGTACCGATTTTAGCACCGCCTAAATGAGTCTCAAGGCCGGGATAACATACTGCTGTTTTTCCGTGAAGTACTCCTGCTTTACCGAGAGCTGCAGGAGCTGCACAGATAGCGGCGATTAATTTACCTTCGGAGTTGTATTTTTTGATGAGTTCCTGAAGTCCCTCATGGTCTTTTATGGTGAGAGTTCCGCCTGGAAGAATTATCATGTCGAAATTCTTTTCCTTAACTTCATCGAACATAGCATCTGCCCTAACGGGAATCTTATTCTTGCTGATTACTTCCTGTCCCGGCATGAGTGATGTTGTTGTTACGACAACACCGCCCCTTCTCAGAATGTCTACGGTAGTTAATGCTTCGGTCTCCTCGAAACCGTCAATCAGAAAAATTGCTGCTGTCTTCATTTTGAATCACCTCATTGAAATTTTAGCATAATATTTTAGTCCTTGAGTGATAAGGGAGCTGATTAATAATGGCACATTTCCTATACGGAATACATTGGTAGTGCTGATTGTGTTCTGTTCTTTATCTCATGTTATACACCTGACGATACGCAAGAGCTTCGGCAATATGTTTCTTCTGTATATCCTCATCACCTGCCAAATCCGCAATCGTCCTCGAAACCTTCATCACTCTTGTCAATCCGCGTCCCGATAAATTCATTTTGCCTGCCATCTTCGCAAGGTATTCGCGCGTTACGTCATTAAGCGTAAGATACTTCCTCACTAATCCTTCAGGAATCTCAGCGTTACACACAAAACCGTATTCCTTCCAACGCTCAATCTGTATGTTACGCGCTGAAATCACACGTTTTCTCACTGTCTCGCTCGACTCTCTCGGCATACCCTTCTCATCTATCGACAGAAGTTCCTCAGGCGTTAATCTCGGCACACTCAGCTGCAAATCTATCCTGTCCATTATAGGCCCTGACAGTTTACGGCGGTAACGTTCAATCTCATGCTGCGAACATTTACACGGAATCAACGGGTCTCCTGCGTAACCGCATGCACAAGGATTAGCAGCAAGCACTAACAGTACTCTCGCAGGATATTTCACTGAACCTGCTGCCCTGCTCACTGTTATCACACCGTCCTCAATAGGTGCTCTCAGACTCTCAGTCAAATCCCTCTTAAACTCCGTGTACTCATCGAGAAAAAGTACTCCCCTGTGTGCCAATGACACTTCGCCCGGTCTCAAATCCGCTCCTCCTCCGCAGACCGATACAGTACTCGCAGTGAAATGCACCGTTCTGAAAGGTCTTTCGCGTCCTGCCTTAGTCTCTATTCCCAAAGTACTGCGGACCAATAACGTCTCAACAAGTTCATCATCAGTCAACGGCGGTAATATACCTGCCATTGCCTTCGCAATTAAAGTCTTTCCGCTGCCGGGTGAACCCACCAAAAGCAAGTTATGATGTCCTGCAGCTGCTATTTCGGCAGCCCTCTTAGCCTGAATCTGTCCCTTTATGTCTGCAAAATCAGTGTCCGGTTTAGCAGGAAGCTCAGGGATATACGCAGGAGGTATTTGTCTTGGCTTCTCCTCGCCCGTTAACATCATCACGAGTTCGGCGAGATTGTCAGCGCAATATGCCTCAACCCCTTGAACTAATGCCACTTCCGAAGCGTTTTCGGCAGGAACGTAAAGAGGTAAACCGGTTTCACGCGCTAAAAACGCAGCAGGTACTGCACCCCTGACACGCCTCAGCCTTCCGTCAAGCGCAAGTTCTCCCATGTATAACGCTCTGGGACATTCTTTCAACGCTCCAGATGCCCTCATCATTCCGAGTGCTATGGGAAGGTCCAGCAATGCTCCTTCTTTCGGAATGTCGGCTGGCGCAAGATTAACAGAGATTCTGCCTTTGAGGTTAAGACCAAGCGAACGCAATGCAGCTCTTACACGTTCCCTTGATTCGCGGACTGCAACATCAGGCATTCCCACTATCGAAATCACAAAAAGCCCTCCCGTTATTTCCACTTCAACTTCTACGGGTAGAGCGTCCATTCCTCTTAACGTTACTCCGGGTATACCGTTCATGATTAGTTTTAATTTTGATTTTTATTTTTACGGTGTCTGATAATCATCATGTAACCGCCTGCAATTATTACTGCCAATCCTATACAGGCAAGTGTTATTACGTGAAGATACTCCTTCAATAAATCCTGATGCTCCCCGAGAAAATATCCTGCAAACGTTAACACTATTACCCATGCTCCTGCACCTATCGTTGTGAAAAGCATAAAAGTTTTCATAGGCATTCTTGCTATTCCTGCAGGAAGTGAAATATATTGACGGATAACGGGAAGTAATCTCCCTACTAACGTACTGACATGGCCGTGCTTTGAGAAAAATTCATCGGCTTTGTTTATAGACTCGGGTGAAACAAAAAAATATTTGCCGTACTTCAGCAAAAACGGGCGGCCAAGTTTAACGGCTATCCAGTAATTGAACAGCGCACCCAGTAAACTCCCTGCTATACCCGAAAGCAATACAAGCGATAAAGACATTTCGCCTTTCCACGCAAGATAACCTGCAGGAGGCATAACGACTTCACTGGGAAAAGGAAAGAACGATGACTCAAGGAACATCAGCGAGATTATACCTGTGTAGCCCATACGCCCTATTGTTTCAACGAGCCATTGAACGAGTGCGCTGATTATACCCATTACAGTCCTAACTCCTCTTTAACGGTAGGATCATAAGCTATGTTACCGCCCATTTCCTCAAGTTTCTTCTGTGAATGAACTGCTGTTATGAATCTTATAGTCCCCGAACTGCTGCGCATACAGAGCGAATTAGTCTCGATGTGTGCGCCGTGATAATGAACTCCTTTAAGCAAATCACCGTCCGAACCTCCTGCTGCTGCAAAGAATACATTATCGCTCTTAACTAAGTCGTCAATCGTAAGCACACTGTCGCGCGTTAATCCGCGTTCCTTAGCGCG
>JAFTBA010000206.1 GCA_017458545.1 Synergistaceae bacterium
ACTTTTTAAGTAGTAATAGGTAGTATCATTATGCAGGTACAAATTTTTTTGAGGGGTGCTGAAATTTTGCAGATTTCGAGCAGGTTTACGATAGCAGTACATATACTTGAGTGCATAAGATATTTTGAGGGTGAAGCCTCAATAACCAGTGAATTTCTTTCGGGGAGCATAGGTGTAAACGCCGTAATAATCCGCCGTATAATCTCTCAGTTAAAATCAGCAGGCCTCGTTAAAGTAGGGCGCGGAAGAATCGGTGTACTCTCAGCCCGTAATCTTGATGACGTTACGCTGTATGACGTTTATTCTGCCGTTGAGGCCGTGAGCAGTGGGGGACTGTTTCATTTTCACCCCAACCCTAACCCCAAATGTCCCGTAGGAAAAAATATTCATGCTCTACTCGATGACACTTTGAGGAAAATACAGAGGTCATTCGAGGATAGAATGAGAAGCGTAACGCTGAAAGATTTACAGTCTGTAACAGTTGACATTACAGAATAAGACTGTAAAATTACAGATAATGTAACACAAAATATTACAGGAGGAATTACAACAGTCATGAAGAAATTTTCACTCTCAAAATTTTCACTCTCAATGTCAGTCATTGCAGCACTGCTAATTGCTTCGGCTGCCTTTGCGTCAGGAATCAGCGTCGGCAATATGAGCGTCCTCAACCTTGACGGCGGTATCAGGCTACACGCTTACGGAACGGGCGACAACATGAACGATTACTGTTATGTTGTCGAGTCCCCAGAAGGCTTAGTGTTAATCGAGTCGACCGCCTACAGGGAAAACGTTAATGCTCTCGCCGAATACATACGTTCGTTAGGCAAACCACTTGAAGGCGCGTTACTCTCCTATCACCCGAACGGTTACAAATCCTACGGTGATGTCAGAATTTACGCAACAACAGGAGCGTTAAAGAGCTGGGCAGAGGGCGGAAGCGTCTGGGGATTAACTCAGAGTTTCATCAAAGCTATGGGCGATAAGGTAGCTGAGGATTTGCCTGCGAGTGCTGACGTTATTGCTGAGGGGCAGACCGTTAAGATTGCAGGTGTTGATTTCGTCATACTCCATGAGTCTGACGGCGAGGGGTACGGTATCGCAATACCTGCGGCCAACATAGTATACAGGCACATGATGGGCTCAAAGACCCACAACATACTCCCGGCAATACCCTACATTGAGGCCGAGATAGCGGAGCTTAAAGGCTACCAGTCAAAAGGTTATGCACTGATTCTCACGAGCCATAATGCCCCCGAAGGAAAAGAAGCTGTTACCGAAAAAATAGCTTACCTCGAAAAAGTTTCAGAGCTTGCGAAAAGCAGTAAGAACCGTGAAGAGTTCACCGCAGGAGTTAAAGCAGCATTCCCCGATTACAACGGCGAAGCATACCTTGAGATGAGCGCAGGGGCATTGTTCACGGAATAATTACAGAGGGAGATTCATAGCATGAAAATAGCAGTAGTATGTGCAAACGGCAAAGCAGGAAAGCTCATCACCGAAGAGGCAGTAAAACGCGGACTTGATGTTACGGCAGTCGTCAGGGGTTCAAACAAAACAAATGCACCTCATACGCTGGTCAAAGATATTCTCGACATTAAGGCTGAGGATTTGAAGGGTTTTGACGTTGTGATTGACGCTTTCGGGACATTTGACCCTGAGACTTTCGGAATGCACACGAAAACCCTCATGACTCTCTGCGATGCACTGTCTGGGACTAAGACCCGTCTTCTTGTTGTCGGAGGCGCAGGAAGCCTCTACGTCAACCCCGAACACACAGCACAGTTGTATCAGCAGCCTGATTTCCCTGAGGATTACAGGCCGTTGGCAACAGCTCAGGCCAATCAGCTCGCCGAACTCAGAAAACGCAATGATGTAAATTGGACGTTCGTGAGTCCTGCCGCTGATTTCAGGGCAGATGCACCGAGAACAGGAAAGTATATTCTTGCTGGCGAGGAGTTCACTGTGAACTCAAAGGGTGAGAGCATCATAAGTTACGCGGATTATGCCATAGCTATGGTCGATGAGGCAGTCAACGGAAATCACATTAGGCAGAGGATTTCCGTGCTGGGTGAGTAAATTTACGGCATAAACAGGCTCAATGACCCATTCCGAATTATATTTAGCATGGTATACTTCACAGCAACATAACAATCATTTTAAGGATGGTGTGCTTAGAGTATGCCTATATTACAGATAGGGAAATACCGACCCCGTTATCCTCTCATACAGGGCGGAATGGGTGTAGACATATCAGGCCCTAACTTAGCAGGACATTCGGCAAAAAACGGAGCAATAGGGACGATTGCAAGCGTTGGACTTGCACATGACTCGCCGCTGTTTCAGATAGAAAAGCATAATTATTTTGACGTAAACGAGATTGTCATAAAGGAAGCTATCGCAAAAGCTAAATCAATCGCAGGCCCTCAGGGTATAATCGCCGTTAACTGCATGGTGGCATTAACCGATTACGACAGACAGGTGCGTTCATCAGCTGAGGGCGGAGCAGACATAATAATTTCGGGAGCAGGCCTTCCGTTAAGACTGCCAGATTACACGAAGGATTTTCCTGATGTAGCGTTAGTTCCTATAGTCTCGTCGGCAAAAGCTGCAAGCCTCATCACCCGTCATTGGGAGAAAAAATATCACCGTATACCCGATGCTTTCATCGTCGAAGAACCTGCAACCGCAGGAGGACATTTAGGCGCAATGACGATTGAACAGGTCTATGATCCTGCATTGAGACTCGAAAACGCTGTGCCTGATGTTGTGCGTTACGTTACTGAGGAAATGAAGAGCGACATACCCGTTATAGCCGCAGGAGGAATATGGGACAGATCCGATGTCGAACGTGTTTTTGCACTCGGTGCTAAAGGCGTTCAGATGGGTACGAGGTTCGCATGTACGTTTGAGGGCGATGCTTCAGACAGGTTCAAACAGGCGTATATTGACGCTAAGGAAGAGGATGTTGTGTTGATTCACAGTCCTGCAGGATTGCCGGGAAGAGCGATAAAGAATCCTTTTGTCGCTAAATACCTCGAAGGCCAAGTTGAAAGCAAACCGTGTTTCGCTAACTGTCTGAGTCATTGCCGTTACAGAAAGACTAAAGAAACTTTCTGTATTGCTGCGGCATTGGTTGACGCTCAGGTCGGAAACTGGGAAACAGGATTATTCTTCTGCGGTTCCAACGTCGTTAAGGTCAATAAGGTTGAACACGTTAAGAACATAATTGATGAGTTGTTCGGTAACGAGACTGCTGAGTAACCCTAACGCTGCAAAAGCAACGGTGTAATACAGAAAACATAAAAATCCTCCGTCCACTAACTGAACGGAGGATTCTTAATTCTCATTCTTAGCGTCTCAGCACTTTCGACAAAAATTCAATCGTTCTGGGCTGCTTAGGGTGATCAAAAACTTCATCAGGTGTTCCTTCTTCACTGATTACCCCTTTGTCGATGAACAGCACTCTGTCAGCAATCTTATGAGCGAATCCCATCTCATGAGTTACGAGATACATAGTCATTCCCGAATCGGCAAGCTCCTTCATAACATCTAGAACTTCCCCGATCATTTCAGGGTCTAACGCGCTCGTCGGCTCATCAAACAGCAGCATATCAGGACTCATTGCCATTGCTCGCGCGATTGCGACTCTCTGCTTCTGGCCTCCCGATAATCTGTCGGGCCATTCGTCTATCTTATCCGCAAGTCCTACCCTCGCAAGCAGTTCAAGTGCTTTAGCGTCTGCCTCTTCCTGAGTCATTAGCTTCTGGTCAACAGGTGCAAGCGTTAAATTCTTCCTCACCGTTAAATGAGGAAACAAATAAAAATGCTGAAACACCATACCCATATGTCTTCTCACCAAATTAATATTGCATTCAGGTGCGGTAATATCCTCGCCCTTGAAGGTGATTACTCCCGAAGTAGGCACTTCCATTTGATTGAGGCACCTGAGAAATGTTGACTTTCCGGAACCTGATGGCCCTATTACTGCGATTTTCTCGCCTTTCCTAATACCTGTCGTTATTCCGTTGAGAACTTTCAGCGTTCGGCCGTCCTGAAGCCTGAACGTCTTGTGCAAATCCTTTACCGTCAAAATCATATCATCGTTCATGGCCTCAACTTACCCCCTTCTGCCTCTGCTTAACCACTGTTCGAGTTTCTTAACGAGTTTACTCAGTACCATAACCATAATCAGATATATTATCGCTACCATCACCAAAGGCTGCGAATGTTCAAGCGTTAATGCCTGTATATTCTGGCCTGCCCTCGTCAAATCATCAATACCTATATAACCTGCTATTGATGTTTCCTTCAAAAGGGCTATGAACTCGTTAAACAGCATAGGCACAACATTCCTCAATGCCTGCGGTAATATAACGTGTCTCATTGACGACCCGTATGTCAGTCCTAATGACCTGGCCGCTTCCATCTGTCCTGCGTCAATAGACTCAATTCCGCCCCTGAATATTTCAGCAACATATGCGCCCGAGTTAAGACCGAACGCTAAAATTGCTATGTACTGAGTGTTAAGGTCTCTTGCCGATGCGAAAATAGTAAAATTCCAGATTAACAGCTGAACCATTGCAGGAGTTCCGCGCAAAACAGTGATGTAAGTTTCAGCAAGTTTGTTCAAAACAGGAATATGCACTCCGCCTTTATGGGCAACACGTATTACACTGAGAATGAGTCCGACAATAACACCTATTACAGTTGCTCCCGATGTCATGAAGATTGTTGACTTGAGGCCGTCAACAAGCATCATATAGCGGTTATCCTTAACGAAATTCTGATAGAACCTCCTGTTGAAATCAGACCATGCCGCTGCCGTGAAGAACCCCGAATCCCAAAGCAAATAGAGCAGGAATGCTCCGACAATCCATAAAAGCAAATCGCCTCTTCCTGCCCCGTCGTAACGTTTATTTCTCATAGTCATCTGATTTTACTACTGCAACCTGTTTCGCTCCGACAACGTAATTGTCCGAGAAATCCATGTTCTCTTTGCGTTCGTCAGTTACTGTAATACCCGCGCAAATCATGTCAACTTTGTTTGTTGAAACTGCCATAGGCAGAGCGTCAAAGTTCATGTTTTCGATGACGAGTTCGCGGTCTAATTTCTTGGCGATATACGCGCACATTTCAACATCAATTCCTATGAAGCCCGTTCCGACTTTAAGCTCGTAAGGCGCAAAACCTGCCTCAGTTCCGACGAATAACTTTCCGCCTTTAGCACCTTTGTTGAAGTCAATATCTTCCGGTTTAACCGCTGAATAATCGCCGTCAAGGTACTTTGCGAAAATTCTATCCATAGTTCCGTCAGCTTTCATTTCGGCTAACGCTTTGTTGACTGCGCTGACAAGTTCGGTGTTACCCTTCCTGAAACCGATCGCGTAATTTTCCTCAGAGAGCGGTTCGTTCATGATAGCGAGTCCTTCAACCTCACTGAGGAATCTTTTTGCGGGCATTTCGTCCATGATAACTGCGCGGACTTTGCCCTGCCTTAAAGCTGCGATAGCGTCAACATATTTCTCGTAGGTAGTGAGGAGTAAGGCTTTTTTGTCACCGAGTAAGTCTTCGGCAAGAAACTGACCGACTGTACCGCGCTGAGCTGCGAGTTTTTCTGTTTTGAGGTCAGACGGTGATTTGAGCTTCGCCTCATCAGCCGAACAGACTCCGACGCATAACACAAGTACGAACAGTAACGCAAAAACTTTCTTAATCTTCATAACTGAAATATCCTCCCGTGAAAATTTTTTGATTTAATTATAGCTCATAGACAAGGAAAATTATTTTGACTCAAATCGGGTCATATGAGCATATAATATTTCCCGAAAGGATTTGATATTCAAGCCATGAAATACAAATTAACAGTTATATCAGTTTGTGCATTAATTTTCGCGCTTGTTGTAACGTCATCATCTTATGCAGCTTACACACGTCCTGCAACATTTGTTATACCTCCGCAGTTCCAGGAGGCCCGTGACTTTCACGAAGGACTCGCTGCCGTTAAATCAAATGACCGATGGGGATATATAGATTATCTCGGACGAATTGCAATCCCGTTTATTCACCGCGTACCTGAAGCAGGAGATTTTGCCGAAGGATTTGCGTTCGTAGGAGATCATTATATTGATACTGAGGGTCAGCCTGCATTCGTTAGGATTGATCCTGATACCGATGAACGTATCGAACGCTTCTTCACTAACGGGCTGCCGTTCTCACAGGGCATGGCCGCAGTACAGATTGCAGGCCAATGGGGATATATTGACATGATGGGCAACTACTTAATCCCTCCGTCGTTCGAGAGAGCCGGGAGGTTTGCTGACGGGTTAGCACCTGCGAGGAGAAACGGATTATGGGGGTATATAGACGTTCGCGGAAGGTGGGTAATTGAGCCTAAGTTCTCGAGAGCAGGCGAGTTTCACGAGGGGCTAGCTGCTGTATACATTCGTGGGCGTTGGGGGTTCATTAACAAAGAAGGTAAATATGCAATACGTCCGCAGTATGTTGAAGCAGGAGATTTTGCTTACGGTGTTGCGCCCGTAAGAACTCGGACAACATACAGGGGCTGGGGGTATATCGGCCATTGGAACAACAAAGCAATACCCAAACGTTACAACAATGCAGGGAATTTCGGGGACGGTTTAGCACCAGTTGCAGCCGATACGAGATGGGGGTATGTTAATGTCAGGGGTGAATGGGAAATTGCAGGACAGTACGAGGACGCAAGGACATTCAGCGAGGGATTAGCAGCCGTTAAGGTCGAAAACAGATGGGGTTACATAAGGCAGTGAGAATATAATCATTTCAGAGGTGATTAACATGGAAGCATTGCTTGAGAGACCGACAAAAACAACAAAGTGGGTAAAGCCTACGAGAAAACTGACTGAAGATGAAATTGAGGACTTAATTGAGAACTACGACTATGACCCGTCCATTTATGACAATGATGAATACGATGATACTACGGAACTTGACCCAATTTATGACGTTTACGGCAATCCTACGGAGGCTACAATACGCGCTATGTATGAATCACGTCACGGTATAGGCGAAGAAACAACTCTTGATGAGCTTCTTGCATGGGTGGATAACCTTTAATGAGAAGGATTAAGAAAAGCGGCGAGTTCAAACGTTCCCAAAAACGCATGGAACGAAGCGGACGTTACACCGGAACAATTAGGGAAAGAATTTCTCATGCTTTAATTGTTCTTGCAAATGATGGCGTTCTCGATTATTCATACCATGACCATGAGCTTCACGGGAAATTTGAAGGAAGTCGTGAATGTCATATACTTTTTGACCTATTACTCGTGTACAGGTATGAAGGTGATGACGTACTATGGCTTGAAAGGTTCGGGAGGCACAACGAAGTGTTAGTTTCAGGAGGAATATACATGTTGAGTATGAGAACTAGAATGATTTTGCTTGTAATTTCCGTAACTGTCGGTTTAATTGCGGCTTACCTCGAACACAAAGGGGTTATCACTTTCAAAAACAGGAAAACGGATAACGGGTCAGTTTACGAAATCAGCAGCTATGAAGCGATGTTTGACATTAACATTTCTGAGGATCTTGCTGTGAACGGCGGTTTTATTGATACTGATACCCCTGACGGAAGAATTACCCTTAAAATCCCTGAAGGAACTAAGGAAG
>JAFTBA010000207.1 GCA_017458545.1 Synergistaceae bacterium
TATAATATCGTTAAGAAAAAAAACAGAGAGGATTTTGATGAACGATGACTGATTTGGAACTGGCAGCCTCACGAACATGGGCTGAAATAAATCTTGACGACCTCACTCACAACATAATTACACTCCGTAAACTCCTTAATCCCTCAACAAAATTTCTCGGTGTCGTTAAAGCCAATGCTTACGGTCACGGAATGATTCAGTGTGCGCGTACACTTCAGGATAACGGTGCTGACTGGCTCGCAGTCGCAACTGTTCCAGAAGGCGTTGAACTCCGTAAAAACTCTATAACGCTCCCGATATTATGTCTCGGTCAGGCTAACCCTCTGCTCGCTCCGTTAATGGCTGACTTCAATATCACTCAGGCAGTAGGCGATACCGAAAACGCTAAAGCCCTCTCGGATTTCGCAGCCTCAACAGGAAAATCAATACGCATTCACATCAAAATTGATACCGGTATGAGCCGTACAGGTTTCTACTGGCCTCATAATGATGACACACTCAAGCTGCAAACCGCTAAAACAATTCTTGAAGTCTGTAATTTGCCCGGACTTTACGCCGAAGGAATGTTCACTCATTTTGCAGCTGCTGACGGTGATACGGAGTTCACACATTCACAGTTGAAGAAGCTAATTGAAGCAAGAGAGTGTTTACGGAATTTAGGCCATGAATTTAAGATCGTTCACTCTGCTGCAAGTATAGGAGTTCTTGATTACCCTGATGCACATTTGGACATGGGACGGTTCGGACTGGTTTTATACGGTTACGCCTCGACCGAAACAGGCAATGAGGACAGCAATTTAGGACTCCGACCCGTAATGACCGTCAAAAGCAGAATAACAGCAGTCAGACATTTACCCGAAGGAACAACGATAAGTTACGGTAGAACTCACACGCTGAAACGCGACTCAGTTGTTGCAGTGCTGCCTATGGGTTACGCAGACGGAATGCCCCGTGTACTCTCGAATAATTACAGCGTTAAGATTCATGACACTTTATGCCCTATATTGGGACGTGTCTGCATGGATATGATGATGGCTGACGTTACCGATGTTGAGGGCGTTAAGGCAGGAGATGTAGCCGTAATTTTTGACGGTGAATTAATGCCTGTTGCCGCCAAAAACGCAGGGACAATAATTCACGAAATGGTATGCAGCCCGTCAGCAAGAGTCCCAAGAGTTTACATTTCAAACGGAAAGATGTCAGTGTAAAAAATGCTGCCGTTCAGATTAAAACCTGTGTACAAAAATTATCTTTGGGGCGGTAAGAATCTCATTGACCTTTGGGGGAAGACTCCCGACTCCGAAACTCTCGCTGAAAGTTGGGAGTTAGCCTCACACCCTGACGGTGATAACGTTATTGTTGACGGTGAACTGAAAGGCTTAACGTTATCGGAAGCGGTGAGGAAATTTCCTGAGATAGTATCGCCGAAGTTTAAGAGTGATGAAACGTTCCCGATAATGGTGAAACTTATTGACGCTAAAAAACCGTTATCGATTCAGGTACACCCGTTCACAGATTATGCGAGGCGTTTCGAGAACAGCAGGGGCAAAATAGAAGCATGGTACATACTCGGCCATGATGATGGGGCATATATATATTTGGGTTTCAACAGGAGCGTATCAAGACGTGAATTTGAAGAGGCAATAATGAATGAGACGTTGACGGAAATGCTCAGGAAGGTTTACGTTGAGGACGGTGATACGTTTTTCATACCTGCAGGAACGATTCACGCAATAGGCGAAGGCATAACGCTGGCAGAGATTCAGGAAAACTCAAACATAACTTACAGGGTTTACGATTACGGGAGATTAGGAGCTGACGGCAAACCGAGAGAGTTACACATCAAGAAGGCACTTGACGTAACGAATACTTTTCCGTTAAACATAACACCTCCTGGACGTTCAGGGAATGTAATCGTGAGCTGCAATAAGTTTCACGCCGAGAAGATCAACGCTCCTTTCAGCGGTAAGACTGAGGGCAAAGGGTTTAAGTTCATGCTGTGCCTTGAGGGGGAATGCACGTTCAAGTGCGGAGGGTTTGAATGTGTTTTGAGGAAGGGCGGTAATGTTTTTGTGCCGGGCGATTGCGGAGAGGAGTTTGAGGTTGAGGGGAACGGGGTTGTGCTGGTGACTTCGGAATGACAGTTGCCCCTCCGAAAATAACAACTAACTTAATGAGCTGCCATCGTTACTCCTGACAGTAGGTGTACTAATTGCCGTATTATCTCGGAACCATTGATATACGGCTTCCAAATCTGCTTCACCTTTTGCAATCCTCAAAGCAACAGCAACGTAATCATCATCATCAGCCGTAACCCTAACATTATTAAGCTCAAGAAAATATGTCGCCAAACACATACCGAAACGCTTATTGCCGTCCTGCAACGGGTGTCCCTGAATAACAGAACGGCATATTACAGCAGCGAGTTTCAAAATATCATCGTCATAAAATCCTGCAATAGCTTCAAGACCGCAGACATATCCTATTGAATTATAGGAAATAATATTTATAGGGTCATCACTGTATTGCATACGAAGTCTATTTATAACCGTTACAATTTCATTTTCATCGAGCCATTCAGTATTTCGCAAGTATGTTAAAAGCCTCTTTCCTTTCCTGTAGAATTTTCATAAGTATCTCCCTGCGCTCCTCTGAAGTTTTCTTCTGTGTCGGAGGCAATGATTGTTTCTTGACATATTCGAGCTGTGAGTTTAAGGTCATAA
>JAFTBA010000208.1 GCA_017458545.1 Synergistaceae bacterium
GTGGAGTGTTATTGTCGCGTACTGACCCCATAGCATCATGATGAGCATAAAGATAGAGACATTGATTAACGGACGAGATTTTCCCGGCCATGCAGAGGGCTTTAGTGATGAACTCGGTATCTTCGCCGCAGGTGCAGCCGTCATGGAATAGGAGATTGTATTTTCTGAGGAGGCTCGTTCTGTATAAGCAGCAGAAGAATGACGGCACGGAATTGTTCATGATTAAGCGTTCAGCGTTAAAGTTCTTATGAGTGATGTTAATGTCGGGTGATCCGTCAGAAAAAGTATCAGTTCTTCCGCAGAAAGCTATATCTGAATCGTTTTTCACTGCCGAATCATATAACGATGAAATGAAACTCGGCCTCACTGAATCATCAGCGTCAACAAAACAAACGTATTCACCTTTTGCTGAAGCAAGAGCTGTATTACGTGAAGAACTTGCGCCCGAATTAGTTGAGTTTGTGATGAGGGTGAAAGGTCTTGCCGAACTGCTGAGGATTTCACGGGCAATGATACCTGTATCATCGGTTGAAGCGTCATCAACAAAAATAATTTCCAAGTTAACGTAATCCTGAACTGCTATGCTGTTGAGAGAGAATTTTAAGCGCTGTGCAGTGTTAAACGCAGGGACTATTACGCTGATTAAGGGGGGCAAAAATTTTCACTCCTTTTTTTGATGGTATTATTATTATATAAAAAAAATAAGGCCCAAATCCTGAAAAGGAGTTCGACCTGATTTTCTTGAGGGGGGTAAAACTATTTAACGATCGAACAAGAACGAGGGGTCATCAAATTCATTCTTTAAGGTTTCACTTTATCCATGAACTTCACCGAAAAACCTTCTTGCAGGTGTAAGGTCTTTCCGAATTGATTTAATCCGTCATTTGTTCGTAACGTCAAACATTATAGCCTTAATTTTTTATCTGTCAACAGTTAAAATTTCTGTAGTACAATTACCCTGTTGTTTTTATCCCGTTATTTAACGAAAGGAGAATGATTTTATTGATGAGTCTGCGAAAAATTTTAACGTCAACAGCCATACTCATCATGTTATCCTCATGCGCTCAGGCTTCAATCTCAAAGGAAACTGTCGAAGCCGCATGGCAGCGAATCGCTAAGGCTGACGGTTTCAAACAGATTCAAATCACCTACGAGAAAAATAATGCACCTAATGCGTGGGTGAGATTCAAATCACAAAATGATTTCAGCGTTCACGTTACCGACGGCCTCATGAAAATACTTAATGCTGAAGAGGAAATCGCAGGCGTTCTCGGACACGAAATAGGCCACGTCCGACTCGGCCATTACAACAAAGGCGTAGGCCGCGCTGTAGGCTGGGCAATCGCAGGTGCATTACTCGGACGCATAGGCGGTCTCGCCGGCGCAGCAGCTCAAACAGCAGGTCAGGTAGGCATGAATTTAGCCGAAAGCGGATTCTCACGCGGTCAGGAAGTTGAAGCCGATGATTACGGCACAGAATTACTCAAACGCGCAGGTTATGACCCTTACGGACTCTACAAGGCAATGAAAGCCTTTGCAGACAACAAAATCGTTACACAGCCTAACGGTTTCAATTCACACCCCCCTACCGCAAGAAGACTCAAACACCTCTTGGACAAAGCAAAAGAAGTTAAAGGAAAGTAATTTATCATGACAAAAAAACTTTTACTCGCAATCGTTACGGTAATGTTAATCGCTTCATGCTCTTACGCTTGGAATTACGGCAGCGGTACTGAGAATGACCCTTACATCATCGCAGATCAGTCGGATTTCGGATATTTCCGCAGAAGAGTCAACAATAACAGTGACGGTTCCGGAAAATATTATGCCCTCTCGAATGACATTCAGATTACA
>JAFTBA010000036.1 GCA_017458545.1 Synergistaceae bacterium
ATAATATTGAACGAACTTCATTATCACCCGAAACCGAAATTAGGAGAAATTCAGAGGCGTAACGTTACGGCTTCCCGTATCATGAACGATGAAGATGCGTCAAGGCTCTGGGATTATATCAGCCGTAACTTTGACGATGCTGCGAGATGGGCATTAATTCCTGAAGAGGAACCCGATGAATGGGACTTAGAGATGATTGAGGAGATAAAGCATGACCCTGATTGTCATGTGTTCGTAAACGGAGAAGAACTGAAAAAGAGTCTGGGGATACCTGAATATTATGAAGATAGAACTGCACAGCATACCCATACGCGAAATCGTTGAAGGATATTCCGACACAGGAGAGGGCGGAGTAACAGGTTACGGCGGAAAACTGAACATACGCCCTTCATTTCAGCGCGAGTTCATTTACAGCGAGGAACAGCAGAGAGCAGTCATAAGTACAATCCTGAAAGGTTTTCCGCTGAACGTTATGTACTGGATAATTAACGATGAGGGCAGTTTTGAAATGCTTGACGGCCAGCAGAGGACTCTCAGCATTTGCAGCTACGTCAATAACGGTTTCAGCATTACGGACAGTGATAATTACGCAAAACACTTCACCAGTTTAACAACAGGCAGGCAGTCAAAAATACTTGACTATGAACTGATGATATACATCTGTGAAGGAACACATGACGAAAAATTAGACTGGTTCAGAACGATAAACATTGCCGGCGAGAAATTAACCGAACAGGAACAGCGCAACGCTATATATTCAGGGACGTGGCTTAACAATGCAAAAAGCTACTTCAGCAAACGCAACTGTCCTGCGAGTCAGAAAGCCTCTCAGTACATGAGCGGCCAGTCAATACGTCAGGAATATTTAGAGACTGTAATACGATGGATTGCCGACAGGGACGGAATAACAGCTAAAGACTCAGTGTCATCATACATGAGCATTCACCAGCATGATGATAACAGCACGGATATGTGGCTTTATTTCAACGGTGTGATCGAATGGGTAAAATGTCTGTTCCCCGAATACAGAAAGGAAATGCAGAAAGTTGAATGGGGACTCTTATGGAACGCTCATCATAATGAAAAGTTCAGCCCTTCGGAACTCAGCGGACGTGTTGATGAGCTTATGAGTGATTACGATGTAACGAGGAAACAGGGAATCTATGAGTATCTTCTTGACGGCGAGGAAAAACATCTTAACATCAGAAAATTTCCCGACAGGGACAAGCGTACTGCTTACGAACGGCAGAATGGAATTTGTCCTGTATGCGGAAAGCATTTTGAGATTAACCAGATGGACGCTGACCATATTGTGGCATGGAGCAAGGGCGGTCATACACTGCCTGAGAACTGCCGAATGTTATGCAAATCCTGCAACAGAAAAAAATCAGATAAATAGCTAATAGTGCTATAATTGCCCCATTAAAACACAAGAATCTAACGAAAGGGGCATAATTTTTACATGTCAACAATCGGCTATTACGATCCCGAAAACTTCAAGAAAGTTTATCACGCACAGCCTCGTACAACCATTGAAACATTATTCTACGGAAACAACGTTCATCACGTACTCGACCTCAAGGAAGCATACGAACTCGCAAAGAACTCACCCGGCACTATCGAACTCACGGGAATGCCTGTTTACCGTCCCACTGAGCAGGAGTTACCACAGAACGCTAACGTCTTGCTCTTCAATGACGGCGCAATCTTCGGACGCACTGCCGCAGCAAGACGCATTGTCGGTTATCCTGACGTTGACGTGAACAAGTACTGCAAAATTATCCGCGAAGCAGTTTTCAACATGCGCTACAAGAAACTCTATCAGGCTGACGCTTATGTCGGACTCGATGAGGATTTCATGACAAGCGCACACATAATCCTTCCCGAAGGTTACGAGAACAACCTCTATAACTGGATGATTAATTTCCAGTATGCTAACGAGGCATATAAGCCCCGTTACGAGAAATCACGCAGAATTTCAGACCATGACGGTGATATATTCTTTGTTGCAGATCCTGACTGGTCGCACCCTGACTTCCCGTTAGGACTCGCGTTCTTCTCACCAGAAGAAAACTGCGCTATCGTTCTCGGCTTACGCTACTTCGGCGAACTCAAGAAGGGTACTTTAACACTCGCATGGGGAATAGCTGCACGCAACGGTTACGCTTCATGCCACGGCGGACTCAAACGTTACACCCTCAAGGACGGTTCAAACAAAAAATACGTCATGGCCGCGTTCGGGCTTTCGGGTTCGGGTAAATCAACAATTACTCACGCAAAGCATGACGGCAAATATGACGTTATGGTTCTTCACGATGACGCTTTCGTCGTAAACGTTAAGGACAAATACGCTATTGCCCTTGAGCCTACGTATTTCGATAAGGTTGCCGACTACCCGATAGGCTGCCCCGATAACAAGTTCCTTTTGACGCTCCAGAACTGCGGCTGCGTTAAGACTGAGGACGGTAAATTAATCGCTGTAACCGAAGACGTACGCAACGGTAACGGACGCGCAATTAAGTCGCGTTTATGGTCGCCCAACAGAGTCGACAGAATCGATGAGCCTTTGAACGCAATCTTCTGGCTGATGAGAGACCCGACATTACCGCCTGTTCTGAAACTCGAAGGGCCTTCACTTGCCTCAGTACTCGGCGCAACACTCGCAACAAAGAGAACCAGCGCTGAGAACTTAGCACCCGGTGTTGACCCTGACGCACTTGTTTGCGAACCGTATGCTAACCCGTTCAGGACATATCCGCTTGGAATGGACTATGAGAGGTTCAAGCAGCTTATTGCTGACGGAGTCGACTGCTATATTCTGAACACGGGCAACTTCATGGGCAAGCCTGTAGGCAAAGAGAACACGCTCATGATTATTGAGAGGATTGTTGAGGGCAAAGCTCAGTGGGTACCTTTCGGTAATTTGTCGGGCATTAAGACGATGGAGATACCGGGATTTGACGCTGACCTCAAGAACGAAGAGTACAGGACTCAGTTGAAAAAGCGTTTCCAGGACAGACTTAACTTCAT
>JAFTBA010000209.1 GCA_017458545.1 Synergistaceae bacterium
AGTATTTCGTAAACCTGAAAACCCTAGTCTGCGAAGGGAATAACTTGACAGACTTGGATGTGAGCGGCTGTACTGACCTGCAGGAGCTATCATGTGGAGAAAACCAGCTTGCCACTTTGAATATCAGCGGGTGTACCGCTTTGCGGATTCTTGATTGCTCCTATAACAAGCTGGCTTCACTAAATGTAAGCGAATGCACCGCCTTGCAGCAATTATATTGCTATGATAATCAACTTACCGCATTAGATGTGAGCAACAAAACCAAACTGGAGACTCTGGGCTGTACGGGCAACAGACTTACTACGCTGAATGTAAGCAATGATACTGCTTTGCGAAGACTTTGGTGCAAAGAAAATCAGCTTACAGCCTTAGACCTTAGCAGTTGCCCTAACATTGATCGCAACGATGTTTACTGCGACAACGGCGTAATCATAACTTGGCCTTCAAGCGCAACGTCATCAGCCTATGCCCCTCCCGCCTCACAATCTGGCTTATCATCGGCGAACGACTCCACCGTAATCCTAGCAGTCCTCCCGTCCTTCACTCCAACTGAGTCAGGAACGTACACCTTCACAATCTCCCTCGACAGGACTCCACCGAAAGGCTCATCGCTCCTACTCCTCTCGGACTCTGAGGACATCAACGGCTCATTCGCTCTCACTGAGTCGCCTGACACCGTAACGGTCTCGGCTGACTTCACCGCAGGACGGACGTACACACCTGTGATTGCCGCTGTTCCCGAAAGCTCGCAGGGCGGATGCAATTCGGGTAACATCGGTGCGGTGATTCTTCTTTTCGGGATTGCTGCCTCACTTGCAAAAAACTTGAAGAAAACATAAGCACTTGAAACTCAGAACAGACAGCCTCAGAACATCGGGGCTGTTTTTCATTCTCTTTTCAGAACAACATGAATAATTCACTGAATTATCTCTGCCATATTGTGATACAATTTCCGCATGAACAAGCGCAGGATTGACGAAATCGGAATAAAATATGTTGAGAGCTTAAAGCTCTATGAGGAATACGCCGCAAGAATACGAAACCTGATTCAGGATTTAGTTGAAGTTGAGGGCGTTGAGTTTTATGCTATTGAGGGCTGGGCTGAACCCCCTGCCGAACTCCTGAACATTCTATCTACACTTGAGGAGAATGATTTGCCGGGTGTTGACCTCGTTACCGTCAGGGTATTGCTGCGTTTTCCTGCTGACGTTCTCAGAATAGAGGCACTCATTAAATCTGAGTTCGATGTCGATTCATCGCGCTCACTCCCTTCAGACTCAAGAGTCCTAAAAGACCCGGGCAGATTCGGTTACCCTGCTGTCGTCTACATCTTATCGCTCTCAAAATCACGCTCAACCCTACGCGAATGGGAAAAATACAAAGACCTTAACTTCCGGCTCGAACTCCGTACCCTCCTTCAGGAGGCTTGGGCTACTATCCTCCCTAAAGTCAACAGAACCGTAGGCACTGCCTCTGAGGACGAATTTACACGTGAACTGTTCCTTTTGGGCGCAATGCTCGAAAAAGCTGACAAAGGTTTCCTCACACTGCGCGATGAAATCAAAAGCGAAGCACTCTTAATCCCTCCGTCAGCACAGAAAGAACCTCAGCCTGTTGCCGCAGAAACAGTATTTACCGATGAAGAACTCTATCAGCTGTTCAGAGATGATACGTCTTTGCTCGGTAAATGGAACTCTAACGCAATTCATGCAGGTTTCCCGGAATTTACACCGGATGCAGATTACCTGCGCGAAAGTTTCTCTTACCTGTCTGACATCTTCAGGGCTTCGGGAATTGATACCCTCCAGGAAGTTAAGAGATTTCTTGAGGACATGGACAATGACGAAAAAGGATCAAGGCAGTTAAAAATACTTCATGACACATTCAGGGATAATGCTAAAAATTGGAGGGTCGATCCGTTCTCTGCTTTGTTCCTCCTCGTACTCAACTTCAAATGGGACGCTCTCAAAGATAAAGACCTCACAGCCCTCAACATCAAAAAAGGCTCTGACCGTATAAGCGGTGTTGATTAGGCTATTAGGGTATAGGGGTTAGGGTGCAGGGGTTAGGGTAGAGGGATTAGCAATTAAGAAAGGAGATATTAAATTAAAATGAGAAGTATAATTTTATGGGTGATAGTTTCGTATTTAATCGGCTCATTTCCTACAGGCTACGTCGTAACAAAACTCTTTCACAAAGATTCTTCAGGCAAAAGAGACGGACTCGATATTCGCACTATAGGTTCGGGCGCAATAGGCGCAACTAACGTAGGCCGCGCAATGGGGCCCGTATGGTCTTGGTTCACTGCCATTGTCGACATGCTCAAAGGTGCTTTCGCGTTACTCTTAGCCGCTCATATAGCCCCTGCCGAAGAACAGGAAATTATCATGGCCGTTTCAGCTTTCGCGGTCGTCATAGGCCATAATTATCCCGTATGGTTAAAATTCAAAGGCGGTAAAGGTGTCGCTACTACTTACGGTACATTGTTCTTCATTTGGCCGTATGAATCTTTCGCTGCTGTTCTGCTCTGCGGAGGTCTCTGGTACATCATCAGAGGTGCTACTCATATAGTTTCCCTCGCCTCAATGTTATCGCTCGCTGCAATCTCCGTCTGTTTCGCAATGCTAGGCGCTCCCGTAACGTTCACTGTACTGGCTGCACTGCTCGCAGTCCTGTGCGTTTGGAGGCACCGCACTAACATAGTCAGAATCATTAACGGTACTGAAAACAAATGGCATAAGTAACAGACATTCAGCAAAAAGCAAAAAAAATTAAGAGGTCTCAACAAATTCCAACGCTGAGACCTCTTTTAATGTCCTCGCAACTGAAGACTAACGCAGTACTTCCCTCAATGCTCCGATGAAACCATCTATCTCACTCTCTTCCGTGAAATACCCAGGCGATACCCTCAATGCTCCCTGCGGAAACGTTCCCAAAGTCTTATGTGCTGCAGGCGAACAGTGAAGCCCCGGCCTCGTCTCAAATCCTAAACGCGATAATCCGTCCGCTAATATCCCGTTGTCCTTCCCCTCAACGTTAAACGCAAATACAGGAAGCCTCCCTCTCATATCAGAAAGTCCCGACAAAAGTACTCCGTCAATTTTTTTCAATGCCTCAAGGAAATATTGACCCGTTTTTTTCTCACGTTCGCCAATAACTTCCAGCCCCTTATCATTCAGCCAGTCAAACGCTGAATTTAACCCTGCTATTCCGGGAAGATTGGGTGTTCCCGACTCAAATTTGTCAGGCATTTCTTCGGGCTGAGTCTCAAGGTGCGAATAACTCCCTGTTCCCCCGGTTATGAGAGGTTCGACTCTTTCGGCAAACTCACGCTTCCAGATTATTCCGCCAGTCCCCTGAGGACCCATAAGCGATTTATGACCCGTGAAACATAACGCCGATAACCCTAACTCTGAGGCGTTCAACTGAATCACTCCTGCCGTCTGTGCTGTATCAAGCACTAAAGGCACTGAACGTTCACGGCAGATTTCGGCTACTTCTTCAACAGGCTGAACAGTTCCGCAAACATTACTCGCATGACTCATCACAACAAGGTCATATTTTGCTGACGCTAATTTTCTCTTAACGTCCTCAGCATGAATTAAACCGTTTGAATCTGCACTGACGATTCCGATGTTTACGCCTTCAGACTCTAATGCCCTTAACGGACGCATAACGGCATTATGTTCCATTGACGTTGTGAGAACGCTCATTCCTTTACGGAGGTAACCCCTCAATACAACGTTCAGCGACTCCGTTATGTTTGCAGTAAACGTAACAAGAATAGGGTCGGCATCATCGTAACCCCCGAAAAATTCGGCAGCTTTAATCCTGCAGTCAAGCATGATGTTCATAGTCTTCATGTCGCGCTGTGAGTTTGAACCACGTGAGGAATTAGCCCCTCCGTTAAGCATGAAATCACGAACTGCATTAACGACACATTCAGGCTTCGGCCATGTTGTAGCAGCATTGTTGAGGTAAGACAACCTAATACCCCTCCCGTATAGCGTAACGTACTAATCCTGCCATGCTGGTGCAGCCGGTTTTCTCCATTATGTGACGGCGGTGAACATCTACAGTGTTCTTGCTGATTGCCAAGTCGTAAGCAATCTCCTTAGCGTTCTTTCCCTCA
>JAFTBA010000210.1 GCA_017458545.1 Synergistaceae bacterium
ATTCGGGAGGCCAATGGGTGAAAATTAAGCCCATAGCATTCGTGAACTTCAACGTAATATTATTCCTCGTAATGATATTAATCGGAGCGTTCATCTTACAGCGCACACGTTTCGGCCGTAACATCTACGCTATCGGAGGCAATGAACAGTCAGCGTCATTAATGGGACTTCCCGTAGGGCGTACTAAAGTACTTGTTTACGGTTTCAACGGTTTATGCTCAGTGCTTGCGGGGATAAGCTATGCGCTTTACGTTAAAAGCGGCTGGAACTTGTCATTGCAGGGCGGTGAACTCGAAGTGATTACGTGTGCAGTAATAGGCGGAACGTTATTAACAGGCGGAGTCGGTTACATGATAGGTACGCTTTTCGGTGTGCTGCTCAAATCAGTAATACCTGCTCTGATTACTTTCAACGGCAACCTGCTCTCGTGGTGGGGGAAAATTGCTACGGGTATGCTTCTGCTGATGTTCATCTGCATACAAAGGTTTGTTGTTACGTCATCGGCAGGAAAAAGAAAGTAGTTCAACAAAAAAAACCCCTCTCATTTAACGGGAGGGGTTTTCAGTGTAAACCAATTCGGATTACTTGATTACTTTGAGAGCCTTGCGGTCAATCGTCAGTGCCACAAAAATCAGGAACACTATTCCCTTGATTAACTGCTGTGTAGCGGACTCAAACCCTAACATAACCAGTCCGTTGTTCAGAACTGTATACATCAGTGTACCGACAACTATGTTCGAGAAACGTACCTTTGAGCCTCCTGTTATGGGAAGTCCTCCGAGAACAAGCGAGATTAGTATCTGAGTCTCAAGCTGATTCCCTGCTGTTGCAGTTATCGAACCTACTTTGATGACGTTGACGAACGCTGCAAGTCCCGTTAATGCTCCTGCAACTACGAACGTTAAGAATTTCACCCTGTCCGTTCTGACTCCTGAAAAGCGTGCAGCAGTTTCGCCCGAACCAACTGCTTTAACGTCATTGCCTATCCTCGTGAAACGGAACAGGAAAAACGCTATCACAAGAACTGCAAGTGTGATACCTATTTTGAGTCCGTCGCTGTCGAGTGCTTTAATCGCCGCTGAAGCAGGTATTGCCGTCTCAGTCGTGAAATACGCGCATACTCCCCTGAACAGGTACATCGTACAAATCGTAACTATGAAGCTCTGCAGTCTGAACTTAACGTGAAAGAATCCGTTTACCGCACCTATTGCAGCTCCCGTTAAAATGCCGCCTATTATTGCGAGCGGTATGCTGTAGAACGAAAGCACTGATATTACGATTGACGCAACACCCAGCGTTGAGCCCTCAGTGAAATCTATTGACCCCAGCGTCATGACGAAGAACACTCCCGTTGCAACTATCATGGGGTAATAGACCTGCGAAAGCAAAAGACGCAAACGTTTAGGCTGAACTATTCTTCCTTCCGTCAGCCAGTACATAAGACCCAGAATTACCACAAGCCCTATGAACGGAAGCAATCCCTTAAAGGTATCGCTCCCGAAAAACGCAGAAAGTTTTGACTGCTGATTATCATCTCTGTATGACATTTCACTATCACCCCTATACCATTTTTGCGATTAAGTCCTCTTCATTAAGCTGAGGACTGCGGAGAAATGTCCCGTTAATTTTGCCGTCTTTCATGATTAATATTCTGTCGGACATTCCGAGCAGTTCGGGTATCTCTTCGCTTATCATGATGATTGATTTGCCCTGTGCCGTTAGCTCCTGCATGAGCGCGTAAATTGCCTGTTTGACTTTAACGTCAATGCCTCTTGTCGGAGAATCAAGCACAAGAATATCACTGCCTTTACCGAGCCAGCGTGCCAATACAACTTTCTGTTTGTTACCGCCAGAAAGGTCCGATACAAACTGATGAATGCCCTGCATTTTAGTCTGCATTTTGTCGGCGAACTCCTGAGCAAACCTGTTGAGCTTGCCCGATTTCAGTATGTGCGACTCGGCTAGGTCATCAAGCGACGGGAGAACGATATTGTTTCTGATGGACTCGTTGAGGATTATTGACTCGTTATCCCTGTCCTTAGAGGCGTAAGCGATTGAGTGCTTAATGGCCGAAGGTATGTCGTTAATCTCTGTTCCGTCAGCAAGTACAACAGTTCCTATTCTGTCGAGCGATGCACCGAAAACAGCTTTACCGACTTCATGCATTCCGCACTCACTCAGTCCTCCGAAACCCAGTATCTCTCCTCTGTGCAGGTCGAAGCTGACATCGCTTATCTGATTGGGAACGGTAACGTCCTTAACGCTTAGTACTACTTCCGATGAGATTTCCTTGCCGTAATCGGTCCTGTAATATGCTGAGCCTATTTCGCGCCCTACCATGAGGCGTTTCAATCCGTCCTCGTCAATGTCCTTTGAGTTCACTGTGTCAATATATTCGCCGTCCCTGAGTATGCTGATAGTGTCGCAGTGAGTCAATATCTCGTTCAAATCGTGGCTGATGAAGATTACGCTTCTGCCGTCAGCCCTCACTGAATCCATTATCTTGTAGAGTTCGAGTCGTCCGTTCTGTGAAAGTGCCGTTGTTGTCTCGTCAACAATAAGAATCTTAGGCTTCATGTAAGTTGCTTTGACTATCTCAACTAATTTTCTGTCCTCAAAGTTATAGCTGTCAATCATAGCACCTGCCCTTATGCCGTTGAAACCGTAAGCATCAAGTAACTTCTGAGCCTCACGAATCATTGAGCGTGTGTCCTTAATGCCCCTGTGCATGAATGGGTCTTCATGTCCCAAGAAAATATTTTCGGCAACTGTGAGTCCGGATAACGTTCCCATTTCCTGAACGATGATAGATATACCGATGTTGTTGGCTTCAACCTGATTGCGGACGTTTACGGGCTGACCGTCAAGCGTGAAAGTTCCTCCGCCGATTGTGTATATTCCGCATAACATCTGGCAGAATGTTGACTTGCCTGAACCGTTCTCACCGATTAACGCTCTGATTTCACCTGCATTAACTGTGAGACTCACATCGTTGACTGCGTGAGTGATTCCGAAACGCTTATCGATATGTTCGGCATTAAGCAGTACATTTCCTGTAGTCATAATTCATTCAACCCCCTTACTTAACGACTGAACCGCGTCCGCCCCGTGCTGTGAGCGTAACTATTGCGAGCAGTGCTGCACCCGTAACAACGTTCTGAATCGTTGTTGGAGCGCCGAGTGCTACGAAGCCGTTGAAGATTATTGCGATGATGAACTCACCTATGACTATTGCGCTGATAGGTGTACCGTATTTCCTGAAAGCCACTCCGAAGAACGTACCCATTAACGGCTGGAAGTTACGGCTCATAGTTGACATACCTGTTAAGGCTGTCATAGTAGTTCCGTAAGAGACCGTTAATATGGCCATGATACCGACAAAGAAATGAAGCAGTGCAAAGCCTATGAGCTTATATTTTTTGACATCAATGCCCATGTTCTTAGCCGTGAACTCGTTAGAACCTATAGCGTTGCAGTAAGTTCCTATGCGTGTGTAATTCAGTATGAACCACATCAGTGCGAAAGCAAACGCAGCCAGAATAATATTGCCCGGTGCTCCTGAGAAGAAGCGTAATTCAGGTGCTAACGTTTGTTTCACGCCTCCTGCAGCAAAGACAGCAACGCTCTCAAGAACGAGCATTAATCCTACGGTAACTATCATTGACGGAACATTGAGCTTGTTGTAAAGCAGACCGATGATTATTCCGATGAGAGTACCGCAGCCAAGACAGCCGACTATGAAACCGAAATAGCCTAATTTTTCCGAGAGTATTACGCCGACGATTGATGAGAGTACGATGTTTGCACCGACAGCGAAATCGAACAGACCCATTACAACGATGAAGTACAAACCGCAGCCGCCTACCGAATAGATGATTGACGACTGGAAATAGGAATAAAGGTTTGCAGGGCTTCCGAAGTTCGAGGGAGTGAGGAATTTGAACAGCGAGTAGAAAAACAAAACCATTACCGCAAGAATCATGAAACCGTAAAGCCTTGAGTTTCTGAAATTCTGCATGACTTAAATCACATCCTTAAAATCGAATCAAAATTTTTAGTCAGCACAAAAAAAACGGAGTCGGTGAAAATTCCGTTTTTCTTTGGAATTATTCCGACTCCGTTTAAGTGTCATGATTTAATCCTACTTTGAGTGCCTTGAAACGACATCTTCAACCGAAAGTTTAGCACATGCTGCAGCAAGGTCATCATAGCTGAGTTCCGCAAGTGCTTTAATCTCCTCTTCGTTGTAGGGAAGAGCATTGCCCGTGAAATACTTTGCGTACTTCTCGTAGTCCTCAGGTGAAGCAACGTACATGTAGGGGAACACCATATCATGGAAGCCGTCAGTTTTTGCCTCATACTTTCCGCGAACAGTATTGTAAACCATGAGGAACGCAAAGAACGGATCTGCATAATGTCCGCCTGACTCTGCAGCCATAGCACCCGATTTGAGCTTAGCGTCGAGGTCGGGGAGGAAGTCTGTTGAGACTACAGCGATTTTTCCCGTGAGACCTTTTGCCTCAATAGCCGCGATTGCTCCGAGAAGTGTATCGCCTCCGCCTCCTGCTACTATGAGCGCGTCAATGTCGGGGTTAGCGTCAATGATTGCTTCGGCTGTAGCGCGTCCAGTGTCGGTTGTTGTGCGGCCGTACTGGGGGTCAAGGAGGACAACTTTGTCATCGGGGTGCGCAGCGTTCCAAGTTTCAACGCCTGCTTTGTAGCCTGCCCAGCGTCCCAAGAACGTTGCATCGCCGGGTTCCCAGCCCTCAAGACCTATTTTGCGGCAGCCCTTCTGACCTGCAAGAATGAGGACGAGGTTTTTGCCGTTGTCGAACTCGGACTCATGGACTGCACCGACATAGTACTTTGACTCGCAAGCCTGTTTGTACTCTTCGGGGTTAGCGTCCTTGTCGATTACACGGAAGAACTGCGCAACGTAAACTTCATTCTCATCGCAGGTCTTAATGACTGAACCCATTTCAGCGCTTGCACTGTTGCAGATGATTATGCCGTCGCAGCCTGCAAGTGCAAGTGTCTCAGCGCTCGATGTAACCTGCTCGGAGATATGAGCCTGATCTACCCACTGGGTTTCAACGCCGAGTGCTTTTGCTGCTGCGTCAATCATACGTTTGCATTCACTGCCGAGAGTATCGGTTGAACTCCAAATGGAGATTCCGATTTTGACGGGAGCGGCGTAAACTGCAGGGGCGTAACTGCAAATCATTGTGAGTACTAAGAGTAATGCGGTAAACTTTCTCTTCATTACTGTGTAAACCTCCTGAAAAAATTTTTAGTGAAAATATTTATGATGGATATATTATATATCAAGTCATGCATTATTTCATTTCGAGTGAGTTAAGAATTTCACCGAGAGTTTCAGCGTTACTGATGAAGCCCGTAGCAACTATGAGCATATAAAAATCATCATC
>JAFTBA010000211.1 GCA_017458545.1 Synergistaceae bacterium
AAGAACTGAGACTGCCGAAATGTTATTCGGTGCTACGAGAACGGTTAAGGGTGAAATTTTTGTTGACGGTAAAAAACTCACTATACGCCAGCCGTTTGACGCTATAAAAGCAGAGTTAGCGTTCTGCCCCGAAGACCGTAAAAAAGACGGCATAATAGGCGACCTCTCAATACGTGAGAACATTATGCTTGCCGTTCAATCACGAAAGGGCTTCATGCACCCTATGACACGTCAGGAACAAACAGAACTTGCCGACAAATACATCGCCCTTCTCGGAATCGCTACACCCGACTGCGAGAAGAAAGCAGGCGAATTATCGGGCGGTAATCAGCAGAAAGTTATTCTCGCGCGGTGGATGGCTGCAAGTCCGAAAGTCTTAATCCTCGATGAACCTACACGCGGTATAGACATAGGCGCAAAAGCAGAGATTCAGCGTTTAATGCTCGAAATGTGCGGCGAAGGTGTTTCCGTAATCTTCATCAGTTCAGAACTCGATGAGATAATCAGGTGTTCAAACAGAATAATCATCATGAGAGACAGAGAGAAAGTCGCTGAAGTTGAAGGCTCATCATGTACTCAGCAGGATATACTCAGAATAATCGCGGAAGGAGCTGCATAACATGGCCGTTAAAACAGGAAAGAGATTCGATTTTTCGGGGATAATGCAGTCAAAAGTTACTTGGGCCGTAATTGCTGAGGCTTTAATCCTCTTAGTCTGCTTCATAATCCGGCCTGACTTCTTCAGCATAAGCTATCAGCCCTCAACAGGTATGCTCTACGGAAGTTTAATCGACATTGTAAACCGTTCGGCAGAAATTACTATTATATCTATGGGCATGACTCTCGTTATAGCACTCGGAGGCACTGACCTTTCAGTAGGTGCACTCGTTGCAGTAGCAGGAGCTATAGCATTAAAGTTCCTCAGATGGGATGTTCTAACTTACACTACACCGGGCGATTACACTGTTTACCCTTATGTGCTGGTCATTGCAGTACCGTTAATAGTCTGCGCTTTAATGGGACTGTTCAACGGCTTCCTTGTCGCTAAGGGAGGTAATCAGCCGATAATAGCGACATTGATTTTGATGGTCTGCGGAAGAGGTGTAGCTCAGATATTGACTGACGGCAAACAGTTCACAACAGGTTATTCGCCGTTCAGGGTTATAGGTCAGGGAAGTTTTCTGTGTTTACCGATGCCCATAATCATAACTGTAATAGTCGTCATAGCTGTAGCACTGTTCACCAGAAAAACAGCTTTCGGTGCTTTCGTTGAGTCTGTAGGAGTCAATCCGAGTGCAAGCAGGTTATCGGGAATCAAAGCAGGTAACGTAATACTGATAGTGTTCATGATAACAGGGCTGTTATCGGGAATAGCAGGGCTGATTTATTCGAGCCGTATCATGTCCAACGACTCAAATAATGCAGGACTGAACTTCGAGATGGACGCTATACTGGCTGTCGTAATCGGAGGCACTAACATGGCAGGAGGAAAATTCAGTTTAACGGGAACAATAGTAGGCTCACTGATTATACGCACAATAGTAACGTTCGTGTATTATTTCGGGATTGTCGCTGAGGCAACTATGGCATTCAAAGCGTTAATCATAGCAGTAGTCATAGTGTTACAGTCCGAACCCGTAAGACGTTACTTCGCTAAGAGAGCTGCATTGCGTCAGGGAGGTGCAAAGGCATGACAGTAAGAACCAATAAACAGACGTTATTCACCCGTCTCACCAATCCCAAATACATAATGGTCTACGCAACTATAGGGATATTCCTTGTGATTTATGCTGTCGGAGGAATGCTTTACGGCGACAAAGGTTTTTTGACAGTGAGAACGTTCGTCAACCTCTTCATAGATAACGCGTACTTCGGTATATCTGCTGTGGGTATGACTATGGTACTGATTACTGGAGGGATAGATCTTTCTGTCGGAGCTGTAGCCTCATTAACGGGAATGTTTATTGCTTACGGAACTACAGTGCTTCACCTTCACCCGTTCACCTGCATAGCAGCTGCGTTAGTTATGGGTGTTGGATTAGGTCTGTTAATGGGCTGGGTGATTCATTACCTGAATGTTCCTCCGTTCATAACGACTTTAACGGGAATGTTCTTAGCAAGAGGAGTATGCTCACTCATCAGCAGAGAGTCGATAGACATTAAGCACCCTGTGTTTGACGCGCTTGCAGGCTGGAAGATTTACCTGATGAAATATTCGGGAGGCCAATGGGTGAAAATTAAGCCCATAGCATTCGTGAACTTCAACGTAATATTATTCCTCGTAATGATATTAATCGGAGCGTTCATCTTACAGCGCACACGTTTCGGCCGTAACATCTACGCTATCGGAGGCA
>JAFTBA010000212.1 GCA_017458545.1 Synergistaceae bacterium
ACCGCAGCAACCGTATAACCTCCTCCTGTAATCTCTGACTCGTTCGGAGAAACACTGCGCTCATTACCGAACGTTATCTCTCCTTCACTTAATGACTCTTCGGATTCGGTTTCAGTTTCAGTTGAACGCTCATTAACATCAGGTTCACTCTGCAATGAAGGTGCTGTACTCTTTACGCTGTCCTTGCTCTGAGTCGTTTCTGATGTCGCTGTCTTTGAAGTTTTCTTGGCGTTCGGATCTACTACCGTAATTGTAAACTGCTTGCTGTCTGTTCCTATTGAGTTTGAAGCCTTAACAGTGAACGTGTATGACCCTGCTGCAGTCGGTTTACCGCTGAATGAACCGTTCGAGAATTTAACTCCCGAAGGCAGACTCCCTGTAACTGAAAATTTAACCGTCTTAGTACCCGTTGCAGTTACCTTCGAGCTGTAATTCTTCTTGAGAGTCCCTGACGCAAGCGTTGAAGTCGTAATCTTCGGAGCTGTTTGAGTCTTAATGACTATTCTTCGCGTTACACTGCCGTCAGCATTCTTAGCAGTTACCGTTAATGTCGTCGTTGAATCTTTTGACGGTGCTTTGCCCGTTAGAACAGCGTTGTAATCATCCGTCTGAGTCAGCGTGAAACCGCTCACTTTATTCATGCTGTAAGTTATATTCTTCGAGCCTTTCACTTTGAACGAAAGCTGAATATTACTGTTAACCTCGCATGTCATATTTGTTGTCGCGGCTGTAGGTGTTGTGAATGACGGTTTGCTTCCGATAATCGAAAAGTTGACTTTCTTTGAGACTGAGGACATTACATTTTTGGCAGTGAATGTAATAGGCAGATTCCTCAGCGATATTGTCGGAGTCCCTGTCAGTTTCGCAGTACCTTTCGCAGAGTCGCAGGTGAACGTCAAACCCAAATCACTAAGGCTGCTTATTCCGAACTTGGCCAAATCCGACGCTGATACTGAACACGTAATATCTATCGGTTTAGTACCTGTTGCCGAAATTCTTGTCTCATTGTACGCTTTATCTGTTTTTGCCTGAGCAAGCGTTGCCGTGAGTTTAGGCGCAACACCGTTTACTTTGAGAGTCGTTGTGTACGAGTTTGAACCTGCTGTGTTAGTGAGGGTGATTTTAACCGTGTAAGTATCTGAAAGTTTAGGCGTTCCCTTAACAGTAGCATTAGCACCGTTTGAACCTAATGTGTAACTCAATGTGTCAGGCAGTCCCTCAATCTTCCATGTTATAGGAGTCGTTCCCTGAGCAGTGAATTTAACCGAATAAACCTTATCCGTTGTGGCATTGGCCATTTTCACTGATGAGAGTGTAGGTTTCTGAACGACTTTAATCGGAACTCTGAGCGATGTATTACCGCCTGAGTTAGAGGCTTTAACCGTCATGTTAAACGTTCCTGCTCTTGTCGGAGTCCCTGAGAACACTCCAGAACTGCTCATCTTCATTCCCGAAGGCTGACCCGATACCGTCCATTTTATAGGCGCAGTACCTGACGACACATTGAACTGAACGGCTGTGTAAGCAGTACCGACAATACCGTTTGCAAGCGTACCCGGACTCGCTATAACGGGGGGCTGTGCCTTAATGATGAGCTTTACGGTTTTTGTTACCGCAGCGTCGCCCAGCGTAGTGGTTATGTTTGTCGCAGTAATCTTGACATTGAACGTACCTGCTACAGTAGGTGTACCGCTTATTGCCGCATTGCTGCTGTTGAAGGTCAAACCGTTAGGAAGTCCGCTGACCGTTAAAGTTATCGGTGAAGTTCCGGAAGTCTGTATCACCTGCGAATACGATTTACCCACAACACCGTTAGGGAGGCTTGAAGTTCTTATTGTGGGTTTAACGGGCTTAGCGTTAATCGTGAATTTAACGGTGATGTTCGATGTTGCCGTTACGTTTGTTTTTGTTTTTGACTTTGTGCTTGCGGTAGTGGTTACGGCTTTGAGCGGAACTGTGTAAGTACCTGCTCTTGTAGGTTTGCCTGAGATTAAGCCCGACCTTGAGAGCGACAGACCCGTAGGAAGTTTTGTTGACGTTGCCAGCGACCAGACAGCCGAATTTGGAGTCAGCTGATGCCTCAAAGTGTAGCCTACATATCCCGTCAGACTCACATTACCCGACGAATCTGCAGCATCAATCGTAAGCGTGAAAGTTTTTGATGTTGAACCTGCTGAATTGCTTGCAGTTACTGTTACGGAGTAAGTCTCTGCTGTTGTCGGAGTGCCTGAGATTAAGCCCGTTGAAGCGTTGAGCGACAGCCCTGAAGGTAATCCTGTTGCCGACCATGTTACTGTTGTTGAACTCGTTGCGGTTAATGTCTGGCTGTAAGTGTTACCGACTTTGCCTGACGGGAGCGATGAAGTTGTGATTGTCGGAGCTGTTCCAGATGAACCGCTGTTCGTAACGGTAAGGGTATAGGACTTTGAGTCTGTGCCGTAAGAGTTAGAGGCTGTTACTGTGAACGGGTAAGTCCCTGCTGTTGTCGGAGTGCCTGAGATTACACCCGTTGAAGCGTTGAGCGATAACCCCGAAGGTATACCCGTTCCTACTGACCATGTTATAGGGGAAGTACCCGAAGCACTGAGAGTCTGATTGTATGATGTGTTGACCTGTGCATTAGGGAGCGATGATGTTGTTATTGTCGGTTTAGTTCCTGTTGATGAGCCTGAAGTTACGGTGAATGCCTTGACGGTTGCGTTTGCACCTTTGATAGTATATGAAGTGTTGTTTACAGTGAGATTGATTGTCATATTCTTGCCCGATGTCCAGCTTGTGCCGTTTGTAGAAAAGAAACTTCCTTCATCAATTACAGCATTAGGCGACAGAAAGGATACGATACACTCAACCGGTACGTTACTTTTGTTATTGTAAGTTACAACAACTGAGAAATATTGACCGCTTGAAAGGCTGACAGGAGTATCGAGTGTTACTGTGTGCCAGCCTGCATAAGGCATTGTCCCTGATTTTGTTGAAACAGGACTGCCTGATATTGGACTTGATGAAGGCATTGCTGACATTCCTGTGTAGACCTTAATCTGATAGCTGACGTTGTTGTCGGGAGTATAAAAACCTACTTCCTTCAGAATTTCACCGCTGCGCTCAGCTTTGAAGACGTTTGCTGAATGTGCTGTTGAATTAATATTTATGCACCAGCCTAACGGTGAATAGTCATAGACCTTCATGTCAGAGTCGGCTTTTTCGGTGATGAATGCTGTTCCTTCAGTGAGATACTGAGCATATGACATCCAGAAGCAGCCGTTATCGCCTACGTTTCCGCTGCCGGTTCCCCAAAGATTCCCCCAAGAATTTTTGATGAGCCATGCACCGTCCTCGCTGGGTTTTGTCTTGAAGTTATTGCGCGAATAGTTATCGTCCCAGCCGATTATCTGAACGGCATGATTTACTGAGGTACCTCCGCCCGTGTAATAATAAGCAGTTCCGTTTGATGAGGTCTTGTAATATTGAGTCTTTTCGCTGTAATAACTTCCTACAACCGAGCCGTTGTCAATTATTCTGCGTTTCACTATGTCCCTTGCTGACGATGAGGCATTCACGTCGGGTTCGTCCATCATATTAAGGTAGTAGACATCACGGAGTCTTGCAGCTCTGGTGTAACTTTCGGGAGTTGTCTTTGAAGGCTGAGTGTTTCCGTAAGGGAGTTCGGACTCATTAGCAGGGCCTGCCAATCTCGTGAACAAAGCTGTAGGGTAAAGTGAGTTGCCTCCGTTATTCAGAACGTCAGCGAAACTTTTACTGTGAAAATCGTAAAACGTTTTTGATTTGTCACTGCCCCTGAAAGCAAACCAAGCCAAATGCAATTCAGAAAAGTCATTAGTGCCCAAATTATTCATGAGCATATTCGACTCCATTGCGCCTATAGCAGCGTGAGCCCAGCAAGTTCCGTAAGACCCTTGATCCTTAACGCTGGTAACATAGCTTTTACCGTTCACGTTTCTAAGGTCATATTTTGCCGGTATCGTTGTTGCTTTTTTGTTACGTATCGGCGAGTCGTCAACCTCAATCGGCGGATTATCGGCCAAGTGCGACAAATCAATGTGGAACGGAATATAACCGCCGGGGTATTCCGTATTGGCTGTTGATTTTTTATCTCGCAGAAAAACGGAATCATTCTGATGTTCTTCGAGCCATTTGAGGTAGGCAGGTGAGAACGGTTCAACTTTAGGTTCGTTAGATTCTTCAGCAAATCCTGAGACATTCATCAGGATAACAGACAGAATCAGCAGTACAGAAATTGATACGGTCTTCAAAAATTTCTGCATGATATTTTTTCTCCTTTCTGTTATGTACGATTAATTAGTTATCGGAGTAAACTGTTACATATTTTATTACACGAGGTGAAATTTTTTATGCGCTTGTTCATAACTACATTGTCATTGCTCTGCGTAATCTCATTCGGTTATGCCCTTGCAGGTTACGGCAGTTCATTGTTCGGGAACGGCATTAACGTTCAATATGTTGTCGGAGGTTTAACGGCAGGAATAATTTTCGGAGGACTGGCTATGATTCTCTGGTACAAAAAAAGAGATGATTTCTTCGACAGCAACAGTTAGATTTTTGAATCGCCGTGTATAATATTTTCACATTTACTTCAATAACGGAAGGATAAATTTTTTACGATGAACATCACGAAACTTGAACAGCGTTACGAGGGAAAAGCAAAGAAAGTTTACGCAACTTCAGACCCCTCATACTACATTGTCGAATACAAAGACGATGCCACTGCCTTCAACGGCCTCAAACACGGCACTATTTCAGGCAAAGGAGTCATCAACAACAAAATGAGCAACATGATGTTTAAGCTGCTTGAGAAAAACGGAGTCAAAACTCATTTTGTCGAACAGTTAAGCGACCGCGAAACCCTCGTCCGTTCAGTCGAGATAGTTCCGCTCGAAATCATCATCAGAAACGTTGCTGCAGGTTCATTCTCGAAACGTTACGGCGTTGAGGAAGGTACTCAGTTGAAATGCCCTACCCTCGAATTTTCACTCAAGAATGACGCTCTCAATGACCCGTTAATCAACGACAGTCATATCATTGCACTTGGTGTTGCTGATGAAAAAGAACTCGAAGCGATTCGTTCACTTGCCTATAAGGTCAACGATGTACTCAAAGAGTTTTTCGCAGGTATAGGAGTTAAACTGATTGACTTCAAGATTGAGGCAGGTCGTTTGCCTGACGGTACGATAATTCTTGCCGATGAAATTTCGCCTGATACCTGCCGTTTCTGGGACGCTAAGACTAATGAGAAACTCGACAAGGACAGATTCCGCAGGGATATGGGCGGTGTTGAGGAAGCATATCAGGAAATTTTCAAGCGTATCAACAATGTCTGATGAATTACACGAGGAATGCGGAGTGATAGGGGTATACTGCAACGATGAGGGCAGGAATGCCTCTCATTTGGTTTACTACGGACTCTATGCATTACAGCACAGGGGTCAGGAGAGCGCAGGTATTGCCGCCAATTTCAACGGCAAAATGGAAATCCGTAAAGATTTGGGATTGGCAGGTGAAGTGTTCAGAGGGTATGACTTCTCGAAATTAGCAGGTAACATAGCAATCGGTCATGTGAGATATTCGACAGCAGGAGACGGGACTCAGCGCAGTGCACAGCCCTTAGCGGCTTCATGCAGACTCGGTGAAATTGCTTTAGCCCACAACGGCAATTTAGTGAACGCCGAAAGTTTACGCGAAATGCTCACAGATGAAGGAGCAATTTTTCACACAACTACGGACTCGGAGTCAATCCTCAACCTAATATGTCAGCACGGTTCGCGCGGTATTGAGGCCGGTATCAAAAACGCAATGAGCCTCATTAAAGGTGCTTATGTTCTCGTCATAACTATCGGCGACAAATTAATCGGTGTAAGAGATCCTTACGGTTTACACCCGTTATGTATAGGCAAGCTCAAAGGCGACTCGGGATGGGTATTTGCGTCCGAGACCTGTGCGCTTGAAGCACTTGATGCTGAGTTTGTGAGGGACGTTAAGCCCGGTGAAATAGTTATTGCTGACGGTGAAGGACTGAAGAGCGTTGAGCCGTCCCATTGGTGCAGGAAAAAACTGTGTGTATTCGAGATGGTTTATTTCGCAAGACCTGACTCTGTTGTTGACGGTGTGAGCGTCTACGAGTTCAGGCGTAAATGCGGAATGAAACTGGCCCAACAGCGTAAGATTGAGGCCGATGTAGTCATGGCCGTCCCCGATTCGGGAATACCTGCTGCAATCGGTTACGCTGAAGCGTCGGGCATACCTTACGGCGAGGGACTCATCAAAAACAAGTATATGGGCAGAACGTTTATACTTCCCGAACAGGCCATGAGGGATGACGCAGTGAGAATCAAACTCTCAACAATCAGGCACAATATTGACGGCAAACGCTTAATCATCATTGACGACTCTATAGTGAGAGGTACAACGTTACGGAGGATAGTGGGACATTTGAGGGATGCAGGAGCAAAAGAGATTCATGTTTGCGCGGCATCGCCCGAAGTGAAATACTCATGTTATTTCGGGATTGATACCCCTCACCGCGAAAAGTTAATTGCCGTTCAGAAATCGCCCGAAGAAATTTGCAGCTACTTAGGTGCTGACTCACTGACTTATCTCAGCGAGGAAAGTTTGAGCGAAGTATGCGGTGATGATTCGTACTGCAAGGCGTGTTTTGACGGCAATTATCCGATGGAGGTGCCTGTAAACGGAGGTGATTCGCAGTGATAATAACCCTAAGCCCCGAACTTGAAGCGCGTGTTTCTGAATGGGGACGCGAATTTAACAGGCCGTGCGAGGAACTTGCGGTTGAGCTGCTCGAAGAATATTTTGAGGACAGCGATACGGGGGCAAGATTGTCTCAGGCTGTTAAGTCAGGTAAAACAGGGGCATAGCGATAATATTTTCAAAAGGAGGAATTTTTTTGAGAAACTGTATTCGTTATTCGTTATGTTTATTCCTGCTGCTTCTTCTCGGCGCAGGATCGTGTTCCGCAGTAACAATTCCCGGTTATGACGGCAGCACCGCCGCGTTAAGTCAAATCGGCGACATAATCCGTCACGTCAGGGGGTTCACCTCAAGAGACCTCACTCTCGATAAAGAGTCCATGCTGCTCCTGAAAGTTGAAGGCTGCGACATTGATGTTGCTGAATTTTCTATGCCTGGCATAAAATATGATTCTCTTCTTTACAGCTTTGACGTTAACGGCAAGAGCGGAACTGTTACCGGAGAATCAAAAGAGGAACTCAATTATTTTAGTCCCGGATTTCATCGTGTTACCGGGGCAGTGCCTTTAGCTGCATTGCCTTTTAACTCACAGAGAGGGGCAAATGGCATCATGCCTATGCACATCGCCGCTTCTGACTACGGCTACGAGGATGGGGAACTTTGCTTCAAAACCAACAACGATAAAGGCTCTCTCCACATTGACACTTCCATGACGGGCGGCTTTAATAGTTCGCAGAGAATACCCCAAGTCTTAGGGCCGCTCTGGAAAGCATTGAACCGAAGTCTGGATAACAACGTGATTACTGACATCAAAAACGGAATGACCGCAAAGAGTTCTAACCTTAATATTTCCGCAGTGCTTGTACAGGAAAAAGCAAATGTACATGTTTATTTCGTTGCTCTTCAGGAAGACAGCAGCGGATCTCTCGGTGTTACGGCAATTCCCTGCGAATACTCTCAGGCCATACCCGATGACAGCCTTCCGGCTTTCCTTCCGAATCAAAACGAAAGTGCGACCACGAATTTCCCTGCGGCCATAGCGATAGGAGATTTCGACAATGACGGCTTCAAGAATGAGGTTGCTTTGGTCTGGTCGGACATTGACCATGTATATCTGAGAGTCATTCAGCTTGTTCACGACGGCACTGACTTAAATGATACTCAGTTCTCAGCCCGTGAGATTTACTCCTCGACAATTCACGATTACGATTACAGCATGAATGACGGGGGCAGGGGTATCGGCAAAAGTCTGGACGGCGTGAGTGCGTTATATTCCGTTTCGGTTACGGCAGGAGACTTTGACGGCGACAGAAAAGATGAGTTCGCAGTCGTGTTCAGGGATAACAAACCCGATTTCGATATTTACAGTCATTCATTCATTGTGAAAGATGTTACCGATACAAAATTTGAGAGCAGCGTAAAAAGAATAATGACTTTTGAGGGGCTTACCGGCAGGATACATGTTGTAACCCACAAATGGAACGGAACAACTTTCAAGACGGATGAGCAGACTCAGAATTACGTTTCCTGCAATGTCAGCGGCAACAGTGCTCACTATGAGCGGCCGAACCGTTACAGTTGGAATGAGGATAATTTTGTGAGAGACTACAATATCCCCATTGCCGTCAAATCCATAACGGCTGACATGAACGGCGACGGAAGGGATGATGTCGTAACGCTGGTAATGTGTCTGCGTTTCAAAACACATGAAACATCTTACTCTGTTTATGATTCCCATTTTTCGCATCAGGACTACGGCGGATTTGATTCCTTCAGCGTTGCAGGCTGTGTTGATGTGTGGAAGTATGACGGAGGAAGCATTGCGCCTAAACCGCTTCCCTCTTTGCTGACTGTAACTACAGCGGATTATCAGGGCGGACAGAATGACGGCCGGCGCGGCTCCAATGTTCAGACTCTCTCGCCGTGGCAGGTACAAGATTTCCGAGCCTCCGGTGCCAACAGCACGACCATTTTCAGAATGACACGCGCCATGCTCTACGAAATGGTAACAAGGGACAAGGCAAATTATTATCAGTTCTTCAACCGCGAGTTTGATGTCATGGCAGGAAAATTCACGGGCACTTTAGGAGATGTTACGACAGTAGACGATTTGGTAATTGTGCATCCCGTTATCGCTTGGGACGACACAATCAAGAACGACAGCAAAAACCTCGTCAGGAGCGCGGTTTCTGTAGTGTCGGGCATATACGGAAATTCCGATAATCTACATACAGAAAAACTTACCGAAGCGGAAGACCGCAACTGCTATTTAGGCATTATGCCTGCAAATTTTCTCGGTGAGGGCGTAACACTCGGCACCCCTGTGAAAATCGTTTCTGAACATGACTTGGATTATACTGCAATACTTCAGGCTGTTCCGTATCACGTTGACAATCTCACTGCAGACGGTAAATCGCTGGCAAAACAGCCGAGAAATTTCACACTGAGGCTTG
>JAFTBA010000213.1 GCA_017458545.1 Synergistaceae bacterium
GAGCGATGAGGAGAGTCTGATGGAGATTGAGAAACTGAAACCTCAGGGGCATATGGTTAAAACATTACCGCTCAGGGAAATTAAAGGAATGATACAGGGGTTTTTTAACGGGAAATAAAGGAGTGTAATAATCATTCGCAGAGTAACGGGTCAGCTTTTTTATTTTACGGTTTTAATTTTGCATGGCCGACTCAAATTTTTTTGTCTTGATTTTTTTGACGTGCTGATTGATTCTCTGCTGTCAAAAATACAAAAATCAATAACACATTTAATATACATACCCTGAATCTTTGCAATGAAATAATTTCTATGATATTCTACATTTCAAATTGGCATTTCAGAAAATATCACTTTAACAAAAAGGAGGAGCTTGTCGGATATGGGATTTCGTACTATAGAAGAGCTTTGCGCTGATTTAGATGAAAAACGCAAATCCGCTCTCAGCGGCGGCGGTGATGAGGCCGTCAAAACACAGAAGTCCAAAGGCAAGGGCACTGCCCGTGAACGCATCGCTAAACTTCTCGATACAGGTTCATTCATTGAACTTGATGAGTTCGTTACGCACAGGTGCGAAAATTTCGGGCTCAACGAAAAAAAACCTCTCGGTGACGGAGTTGTTACAGGCTGGGGAACTGTTGACGGTAGAAAAGTCTTCGTTTTCAGTCAGGACTTCACCGTCTTCGGCGGTTCATTAGGCGAGAAACACGCTGACAAAATTTGCAAGGTCATTGACATGGCCATGCAGAACGGCTGCCCCGTCATAGGCATTAACGACTCTGGCGGTGCTAGGATTCAGGAGGGTACTGACGCGCTCAACGGTTACGGAAAAATTTTCAAACGCAATACCCTCGCAAGCGGTGTTATCCCTCAGCTTTCAGTCATAATGGGGCCTACAGCAGGAGGAGCAGTTTACAGCCCTGCATTAACAGACTTCATATTCATGGTCGACAAAGAAAGCATCATGCACATCACAGGCCCTGAAGTTATCAAGGCTGTAACCGGTGAAGACATCACAGGTGAGGAATTAGGCGGTGCTGTAACACACAACACTGTCAGCGGTAACGCTCATTTCTGCGCTAAGGACGAGGACGAATGCTTTGAGCAGATTCGCAAGGTACTCTCATACTTACCGCTCAACAACCTCGATGATGCACCGTTCAAACCCACCAATGACAGCCCTGAAAGAGCTGACTTATCATTGCGCGAGATCGTTCCCGTCAACCCCAATAAGGGCTATGATGTTCACGAGGTGCTGACGAGAGTACTCGATGACGGTGAGTTCACTGAGGTACAGGAAGGTTTCGCTAAGAATATTGTTACGGGTTACGGCAGAATCGCAGGACGTTCGGTCGGAATCATCGCAAATAATGCTGACGTTCTCGCAGGCGCTCTCGACATTAACGCTTCGGATAAGGCTTCGAGATTCATACGGCACTGCGACGCTTTCAACCTTCCCATCGTAACGTTCGTTGACGTTCCCGGTTACCTGCCCGGTGCAGATCAGGAAAAGGGCGGAATTATCCGCAAGGGCGCGAAAATGCTCTATGCTTACAGCGAGGCAACTGTGCCGTTAATCAGCGTAATACTCAGAAAGGCTTACGGCGGTGCATACCTTGCTATGTCGAGCAAGAGTCTCGGAGCTGATGTCGTACTTGCATGGCCTCAGGCTGAAATAGCCGTTATGGGTGCTGAAGGTGCAGCAAGTATCGTCTTCAAGAAAGAGATTAACGCTGCTGACAATCCTTCGGAAAAACGCCTCGAGAAGATTGACGAATACCGTGAGGCTTTCGCTAATCCTTACAGGGCAGCCGAAAGAGGTTATGTTGACCGCGTTATAATGCCTGAAGAAACAAGAAAAGCACTTTGCGAGGCTCTCATGGTTTCGGAAAGCAAACGCGAGACACGTCCGTCCAAAAAACACGGGGTAATCCCTCACTAAAATAATTACAGAAGGAGGACTATGAGATACTATGCAGCCTATGCACTTTGAAGGACTTGCAGGAGCAGTAAACGTAAGTATCGTAGCATTCTCGATAGTATTCGGAGTATTGCTTGTTCTTACGGGAGTTATCTACGGAATGAAACTGTTTGCAGGCTCAGGGGACGAAAAAAAAAATGATGTAGCCCCCTCCGCTAAACCTTCATCACCGACAGTATCAGCCGCTAAACCTTCGGTATCAGTTTCAGCCCCCGTTCAGGCCGACAAAACGAAAATCATTGCGGCTATAACGGCAGCAATAGTTGAGTTCACCGGGAGTTCTGATTTCAGGATACTTTCAGTACAGGCTGAGGGTCAGACTCAGGGAATGCCCGGGAGTTACTGGACATCAAGATGGAAGACTGCCGGAATGATGGCTTTGAATGCGAACAGATTAAACCGCAAATGGCATTAAGAAAAACGGAAGGAGATAAAATTATCGTGAGCAATAAATACAGAGTAACAGTTGACGGAACGGCCTACACGGTCGAAGTCGAAAGTCTCGGAGCAGGATCAGCTATGCCCGTTGCAGCACCTGCAGCACCTGCAGCACCCGTTGCACCTGCTGCCCCTGCAGCACCTGCTGCACCTGCACCTGCGCCCGAAGCACCTGCAGCACCTGCGCCCGTAGCAGAAGGAGCTACAACAGTAACAGCTCCCATGCCCGGAAAGATTCTCAGCCTCAAGGTCAACGTAGGAGACAGCGTTAATAACGGCGATTTAGTGCTTCTGCTTGAGGCCATGAAGATGGAGAATGAAGTTTTTGCGACAGCGGCAGGTAAGGTAACTGAGATTCGCGTTAAGTCAGGCGACAGCGTTAACACAGGCGATGTGTTAATGGTGATTGCGTAACAGTGTAAACAGGAAAAAATTTGTCCCTCCTGATTCATGAGTCGGGAGGGCTTTTGTTATGAACACAGAGGTGAAACTAATCATGCGTAAACTTTCAGCATTAACGGCACTGATATTAATGATGATGCTGTTGAGTTCGGGGAGTTGTTCGGCAAAAGAAAGATTCGTTACGTTCCCGGCACTCGGAATGTGCAACGGTACATATGTGCGTTACAGGGATAATCCCGATACTGAGGGCGAAATTTTAGGGAGGCTCAATTTTCCTGAGAGGGTAATCGTTCTGGGAAGCACTGCTACTGACGGGCAGGTATGGTACGAAATTGAAGACCCTCACGGCGATAATACTGCGTTTGTTTTCGGGAAGTACGTTGAGCCTGTTTACAATGAGACGCTTCAGCAGAGTGAACCATATAAAATGCTGGTGAACATCATTCAGACTTACGGGATTACACGCGAAAAGGCTGAGTTTTATGACGGTGCTAAGGCTGATACATCATACAAGGGTGCTGACGGTCTTGTGCGGGTTAGGGCAAGGCATAAAGGCTGTGCTTTCGGCGAGGTCGAAATAGGCGATGACGCTGAACGGCTCAGAGAAGTACTCGGAGACCCCGACGTTGAGAATGATAACGGGGCTGAATGGGTTTATAAGGTTGATGACGTGTCATTGAGCTTTCTGTTTGATGACGGGAAGATTTACGAGATGGTTTACGAGAATTAATGTTGAAAAAAAAAACAGACTGCCGACAAAATTAAATGTCTGCTTTCAAAAATTATATAAAAAAACATCGTTATAGGATAAAATTAACTCATCTCAAATTAATCATTCCTCATTTCATCTTGAAGGGAGTAATAATATTTCATGAGCATTAAAGATTATGAGTTCTGGTTTGTCGTGGGAAGTCAGTACCTTTACGGCACTGAAGTCCTCGACACAGTAGCAAAACGCGCACAGGAAATGACCGACACACTCAACTCCTCAGGCATTCTCCCCTGCAAAATCGTCTACAAAGTTACAGCTAAAACCAACGCTGAAATCACTGACGTTATCCGCGACGCTAACCACGACACTAAATGTGCCGGCATCATCACTTGGTGTCACACCTTCAGCCCCTCTAAAATGTGGATTAACGGCCTCGCTAATCTCAGTAAGGCATGGTGTCATTTCGCCACTCAGTACAACCGCGAAATCCCTAATGACGAGATCGATATGGATTTCATGAACCTCAATCAGGCAGCTCACGGCGACAGAGAACACGGTTTCATAGGCGCAAGACTCAGAGCTCCCAGAAAAGTTATCGCAGGTTATTGGCAGGACAAAGACGTTCAGGAAAAACTCGGCAAATGGATGCGTTCAGCTGCAGGCGCAGAGTTCTCGAAATCCCTCAAAGTTATGCGTTTCGGCGATAACATGCGCGAAGTCGCTGTTACTGAAGGCGACAAAGTTGAAGTTCAGATAAAATTAGGCTGGCAGGTCAACACTTGGCCTGTAGGTAAACTCGTTGACACCATGAACGCCGTTACCGAATCAGAAGTTGACGCTCTCATGAAGGAATACGAGTCCCTTTATGACATGGCAACTGATAACATTGAGGCAGTACGTTATCAGGCACGCGAGGAAATCGCCATCAAAAAAATGCTCGACGCTGAAGGCTGCTGCGCGTTCTCAAACACGTTTCAGGATTTGTACGGCATGAGACAGTTGCCGGGTATCGCTACACAGCATTTGCTCGCTTCAGGTTACGGCTACGGTGCCGAAGGCGACTGGAAGGTCTCGGCAATGACCGCCATCATCAAATTCATGACCGAAGGACTGAAAGGCGGTTCGGCATTCATGGAGGATTACACTTACCACCTTGTACCAGGCAATGAGTACAGCTTGGGAGCTCACATGCTCGAAGTATGCCCCTCAGTTGCAGCAGCTAAACCCAGAATCGAAGTCCATCCTCTCGGTATCGGCGGCAAGGAAGACCCTGCGCGACTCGTTTTTGAGGGCCATGAGGGCAAGGCAGTTGTTGTGAGTCTTGTTGACATGGGCGGAAGATTACGCCTCATCTGTCAGGATATTGAGTGCGTCAAACCCATCATGCCTATGCCTAATTTACCCGTTGCACGTGTAATGTGGAAAGCTATGCCCGACCTCAAAACAGGTCTCGAATGCTGGATACTCGCAGGAGGCGCACATCATACCGTTTTGAGCTATGACGTTGACGCTGAACAGATGCGCGACTGGGCAAGAATTATGGATATTGAGTTCGTCCACATCAGCAAGGACACTACTACCGAGAGTTTAGAACATGACTTATTCCTCTCGGATATTGCATGGAAGCTGAAGTGATTTTGCCATGATGCTCAAAGATTTACGTGAGGAAGTTTACTGCGCTAACATGGAGTTACCTAAACGCGGATTAGTCGTTTACACTTGGGGTAACGTCTCAGGTATTGACCGCGAAAAGGGCTTAGTAGTCATTAAGCCGTCAGGTGTTGAATATGACGATTTAACGCCCGATAACTTAGTGATTGTCGACATGAACAACAAAATCGTTGAAGGCTCTATGAACCCCTCATCTGACACTAAGACCCATGTTGAACTCTATAAGTCGTTCCCTTCAATAGGCGGTATAGTTCACACTCACAGCCCTCACGCAGTAGCTTGGGCTCAGGCAGGAAAAGATATTCCCTGTTACGGGACTACTCACGCGGATTACTTCTACGGCTCAGTACCATGCACACGGAATCTCACAGCTCAGGAAGTCGATGAGGATTACGAGCTCAACACAGGGCGTGTAATCGCTGAAACTTTCAGGGAAAGAAAGTCAGACCCTCTCGCAGTACCCGGAGTAATCTGTCACAGTCACGGGCCTTTCACTTGGGGAAAGAACGCCGCTAAAGCCGTCTATCATGCCGTAGTCCTTGAGGAAGTCGCTAAGATGGCCATGTATACGGTTACGATTGATGCCCGTGCTCCCGAAGCCCCTCAGTACGTTCTCGATAAGCATTACCTCAGAAAGCACGGGCCTGATGCTTATTACGGTCAGGGAAATTAAACGCTGAACCTGTAATCTATGAATGTTTCAGTGAGCTGTCCTGCTCTGATTACGCAATCGGGGAAGGACGGCTCATTTATTGCGTTGGGAAACTGCTGGCATTCCATAGCGAAACCGTCAAAACTGTTGTAGACCGCTCCGTTTTTCCCGCGTGCATGGCCGATCTGATTGCCCGTGTAAAACTGCAGTGCCGGCATGTCCGAATACACTTCAAGTTTTATGCCTGTCATGTCCCCGACAGCAGAAGCACAAAGCGAATCGTTCCCGGAAATCTCAAAGCAGTGATCATATCCTCCTCCTGCGTTAATCAGTTCGGGCGAATACGTGTTCACACCCTCAATAATTTTTTTGCACTCCCTGAAATCAAACGGCGTTCCCTCAACATTAACGGCAGGTGCAAGCGCGAGCAGTTCATCATCAGCACGGCAATATCTCTCAGAGTTTATTCTCACATTATGATTCATAATCGTTCCTCGTCCGTGTCCGTTCAGGTTAAAGTAATTGTGATTGGTTATGCTGACGGGGGTATCTTTGTCGCAAATGTATTCATACTTCATCGAGAGTCTTCCGTTAATGAATGATACTTTAACGGTGAGTGTGAAATTACCGGGAAATCCCTCGTCCAAATCGGGACTGTTCAGAGTGAAAATCACTCCGTCATTCTCACACTTAGAGTCAAAAAC
>JAFTBA010000214.1 GCA_017458545.1 Synergistaceae bacterium
ATCATACTCTACTGCAACACAGGAGTACTCTCAGGAAGAATGGCAGATCAGTTAGTGAAAAGATTTAATTTCTCGTCGTCAAAAGTCAAAAATTACAGGGGCAGCACTGTCGAATGGGTTAAAGACCCTGACAATATACTGCTCCCTGCTGACCATGAGACGGGATTCCTGACCGATATACATTCGCAGGAGTTCAGAGGGAAATAGCCGACAATATATCCAGCGTCCTAGTTATTCCCGTTTTGATGTCATAACGCGATGACCAGCCCAGCGATTTAAGGCGCGACGAATCCATAACTGCCCTTGTCGCTGAACTGTAACCCCTGCGCTCGTTCTCATCGGGAAGCTCGAAGACTACCTTACGCCCCGAATACCCTGCGATTATTCCTGCGAGTTCTTTGAGGGTGATGTCCGACTCAGAGTCAGCAATGTTATACGCTCTGCCGTTCTCACCCCTCATAAGCACCGTCAGCAGTCCCGAAACAGCGTCGGCAACATAACTGTACGAGAACAGCTGAGTCCCTTCGCTCTTCAGCACAATGTCTTCATGTGCGAGTCCTTTGCGGAGAAACTGAGCGATTGCTTTCGAGTCTGCCATGCCCATTGTAGGGCCGTAAGTCCTGGCGAATCTCGGAATCACAACGTTAATTCCGTACTGCTGAATGTACGACTGGCATAAAGTTTCACCGCAGCGTTTTGCCTCGCAGTAACCCGAACGCGCTCTCGAGATGTCGATTTTGCCGCAGTAGTCCTCACTGAAATACTCAGTATCGCCCCTGTTCTCGCCGTAAACTTCAACCGATGAAGCAAACATAAATCTTTCGGTCTCATGGCCGCGTGCAAACTCAAGAAGGTTATTGAGGCCGATAATGTTAGCGGTAACAGTTCCTACAGGATCGGAGGAGTAAGCTAAAGGGTGGGTGTTGCTAGCAAGGTGAATGACGAAATCGTAAACGCCTCCGAAATCCTCAAGAGGCTTATTAATGTCGTGAACTGTGAAAGTAAAGTTATCATCGTCAGCGTAATCCCTGAATTTTTTTTTTGCCGACTCAATGTTACGCCCTAACGCGTGAATTTTAATGCACTGATTGTGAAGTGCATTCCTCATCATCAGAACATCAGCAAGAAAACTCCCTATTAAACCCGAAGCCCCTGAAATCAAAAACGTTTTGCCGTTGAGCTTGTCCCATTCGAGATTGAGAGAGGCAGTATGCTTAACGTCATCAATATAAAGCGGATTACTGAAGACCATAGAGATTACCGCTTTCTTTTTTCACAAAGGACTTGAAGAGTTCAAGGTCATCCTGAGTAGTGAGCTTAATGTTTTTGTCAGACCCTGCAGCAAAATACAATCTCACTCCCAAATCAGCCATCATCGTGTTAGTGTATGCTGAACCGTAAATGCCTATGCCCTTCTCGTAAGCCTCATGATATTTTTCGCAGAGTAATGAGAATTTATAGGCTTGGGGAGTCGATACGCGCCTGAGAGTCTCTCGCGGAATGTACTTGGTTGTCGAAATCTCATCGTCAACAATAAATATCTGTTCGTTGTAAGGCAATGATGTTACGGCGTTGCCATATTGACGGCACTTGACGATAACGTCAGACAATACACCCTCCTCAACCAAAGGGCGTATACCGTCATGAATTATGATGATGTCATCAGGCGAGCATTTGCCCTCAAGGTTGAAGACTCCGTTACGGATTGACTCCTGAGCTGAATTGCCGCCGTTGACTACCCATTTGAGCTTAGTGATACCGAACTGCTTAGCGTATGCCCTCAAAATATCATGCCACCCCTCAAGGCATACTACTTCTATTGCGTCAATATCGGGGTGTTTCTGGAACGCTGCGAGAGTGTAAATGATTATGGGTTTGTCGTTAACGTTTACAAACTGTTTGGGAATGTCGAAGTTCATTCTTGAACCTACACCCCCTGCAATAATTATTGCTACGTTAGCCATTCTCACTAAAAACCTCCGTGTAAATTTTTGTGTTGATGATATATTAACATTAATATCTGTGATAATTCTTAATGGGAGATGAATAATAATTGACAGTACCAATTCTTGATTTATCACGCTCGTTTAAGGAGATTAAACCCGAAGTATTTACCGCGCTCGAAAGAATATTTGACGCACAGAGTTTTATTTTGGGCAAAGAAGTAAAGACCTTTGAGACTCATTGCGATTCATACCTCGAAATTCCCGAAGGTTCATGTGTAGGCTGTGCTTCAGGAACTGACGCATTACTGCTGGCGTTAATGGCCTGCGATATTCACGAGGGCGATGAGGTCATAACTACACCGTTCACGTTCTTCGCTACTTCAGGAACGATTGCCCGTCTGGGCGCAAAACCTGTTTTTGCTGACGTTGACCTCTCGACCTACAACATCGACATTGAACAGGCCATGAGCAAAATCACTGCGAGGACGAAAGTATTTTTACCCGTTCACCTGTTCGGGCAGATGTGTCCGATTGAGGGAGTTACGGGTGAACTTCGTGAACGCGGAATAATGACCGTTGAGGACACTGCGCAGGCATTCGGAGCAATCCGAATCTCAAACGGGAAATTACTCAGGGCAGGTACACTCGGTGATGTAGGTTGTTACTCGTTCTTCCCTACGAAGAATCTCGGAGGCTGCGGTGACGGCGGTATGGTCGTAACCTGTAACAGCGAACGC
>JAFTBA010000215.1 GCA_017458545.1 Synergistaceae bacterium
GACGGCGTTACGCTTTACTCGAAAGACATTCCTAACTGGCCGGGCTCTACTGCTCCGGGCCATGCAGGAAAAGTCATCATCGGAAAAATTCACGGCAGACCCGTTATATTCTGTCAGGGACGTGTTCATTATTACGAGGGCTATTCTATGAAAGCCGTTACTTTCCCGACAAGAGTAATCGGTATGCTGGGCGTTAAGGAATACATAGCCACTAACGCATCGGGCTCAGTAAACACTTCATACCTGGCAGGCGAAATCATTGCCCTCAAAGATCACATCAACCTTATAGGCACTAACCCCCTCATAGGACGCAACGTTAATGAATGGAATGAACGTTTCCCTGATATGACTCATGCTTACGATCCCGATATGCTCTCAATATTCTCAGGCATGGGACTCAAACAGGGAGTTTACGCCGCAATGTCAGGGCCTTCATTTGAAACTCCTGCGGAGATTAATATGCTCAGAGTCTTAGGTGCTGACCTCGTAGGAATGTCTACAGTCCCGGAAGTTATTACTGCTAACGCTATGGGTATGAAAGTCGCAGGATTATCATGTGTTGCGAACTTTGCAGCAGGTATTGACCCAAGCCACAGATTAACAGCTCAGGAAGTTTTCGAAACAGTAAGCCGTTCGGCTCTGAAACTCGCTGAAATAATAATATCGTTAATCGACATATTAAATCAAAATAAGGAGTGAGATTAATATTGCACAGAACAAAACTCTCAGCCGTCATCATCATCATATCAATTTTTTTCATAACTGAACCGTCTTCGGCATCATCTTGGGTTAATTTCCCAACGAGCTGGGACATAGGACAGGCATTCGCAATATCAATAACTTCAACAGCAGATTATTCACAGCCTATGGTTACATGGATGAACAGAACCATAGCCTTAAATGTTGAACAGGGCGGTGCAGGTAAAATATCTTACGGACTTTTAGGCTCTGACGTTAGGAGTATTAAGCCCGGAAATTACAAGATACTTTTCGAGTTCATACAGAACGGTAAAAAGTACAGGGCTTCAGGAAATATAAAACTCCGCGCAAGACAATACCCTAAAGAAAATCTCAGCGTTAACCCCAAAATGGTCAATCCTCCCAAAAAAGAACTCAAACGCATTCAGAACGAGTCCGCTGCAATTAAATCAGCCCTCAAAACAATGACTGTCCCCAGAAAATGGACTACACCCCCTCAGCCCCCGTTAAGCGTCATAACATTAACCAGCACTTACGGCAAAAGCCGCGTCTATAACGGTCAGCCACGTGCAGGCCATAACGGTGCTGACATAAGAGCAGTAACAGGTACTAACGTCCGTGCACCTTTCGCAGGGACAGTGCTGCTCGCAGGGTTTCACTATTACGCAGGAGGAAGCGTCTATATTGATTCGGGTAACGGCGTAATAACTGCGTTCTTTCATCTGAGCAAAATCCTCGTTAAAAAAGGCGATACGGTTACAAAAGGACAGGTAGTAGCTAAGTCAGGCGCAACAGGAAGAGTTACAGGCCCTCACCTTCATTACAGTCTGATACTTGGAGGACAGTTTGTTGATCCTATACCGTTATTGTCAACAAGCATAACGAAAATGTTAAAGAACGGTGAACCTCAGCAGGTGAATTGATAATGATTATGAGAAATGTTTACGGACTGATATTAAGCGGAGGAAGCGGTACAAGATTATGGCCGTTATCGCGCGAGAATTTCCCGAAACAGTTTTTGACACTTCACGGCGATAAAACTTTAATGCAGAATACTGCTTTGCGAATGCTCAATGTTGTAACGCTCGAATCACTCCGTGTAATTTCAGGAGCAAAATGGCATGACTTAGTGATGAAACAGTCGGGTGAAATTTTCGGCGATGATAATATTCCTGAAGGTTTCATCATTGAAGAGCCTTTTGCGAGAGGAACTGCACCTGCGATTCTGTTGGCGGCTGAGGAGTTAAAGCGTCAGGGCGCGAATGATGATGACGTTATGATTGTTGTACCCAGTGATGCTTTCATAAGGAACACTAAAGTTTTCACTGATGCATTAAAGACGGGGATTAAAGCTGCTGATGAAGGGTATATTGCTACGCTTGGGATTGCACCCGTCAGACCTGAGACAGGTTTCGGGTATATTAAACAGGGCAGTGAATTAGGCAGCGGGTATTATGAGGCTGAAGCATTCGTTGAGAAACCTGATTTGCGGACTGCTCAAAAGTA
>JAFTBA010000216.1 GCA_017458545.1 Synergistaceae bacterium
GCTGTAAGTGTCCTTAGTCGTAAGGATAACATCGCCCTCATAGACGCTTCCGTTTTCGCCGTTGATGTAGAAATTGCGGAAATGTATATCCTTGCTGTTCAGGTCATTCGCTTGCTCATCGAGGGCGAACGTTATGGGATTTCCGCCCGTGTAACTTCCGGTATCATCGCAGGTAACATTGTCTCCGTCACTGCCCCATTTGTCGGGCCAGTACTTATCCTGAGTTGCTGAGACATTGACAGCTCTTCCTGCTGCCGTGTAGTTGTAGGCAAATTTTGTTCCTACTGTGAGATTGTTTATATCTCCTGCGTTAAGATCGATATAAAGTTTGCATGCGTCATCCGAGCCGAGTCCGAGAGATTTACCGATACTCCTGCTTACAGGGTTGTTAGTAGGGTCGTCAGTAGCAGGTACGATTATCGAGTCTTCAAGGTAGTTCGCAACGTTCCCGTCAGTGCCGAGTACGTTTGAAGTTGCGCGCAGTGTTACCGTGTTGTTGGTCGTGTCCACGCCCGTAATCTCAAACAGTACGCTCGCGTTTGCTGTCTGGCTGTTATCTCCATCAAACTTCATCGTAGCGATTACATCCGCGTCATCGGCTGAACCTGCATTGTAGAACCCCGTCAATTTGCTGCTTGCTGCGTCGCCTATGTTGTACGTGAACTCTGTATCCTCTTTGAGTACAGCTACAAGCTGAGCAAGTGTGGTATTAGTTGTATCTAACTTAATCTTGACATCATTAGCAGTATCGCTCAGTCCGAGTGCTTCTGAAATATCCACCTCAGTAGTAGAACTGTCAAGAGTGAACGCTGTTGTAATCGCATAAGGGTCGCCATTTTCATCGAGTACAGTTGATGTCGCTGTGAGTGCTATAGCTTCATTTCCTCCCGTTGTCGTAACAGTTCCAACCTTGAAGGTTACTTTAGCGTTGACAGCTTCTTTATTCAGTGAAGGACTGGAGGCAAATTCCAACTTCAGTGTGTCCTTAATTGCAGCTATCACTGCGTCATCATCTGCTGTACTGGAAGTATCGCCGTTCACAAAACCATTCTCTACCCACGTTGATGCAGGCGTCGTATCTTCTGCTCTTGTAATCGAGTAATCACCTGCGGGTACATTGTCAACCGCTGCCTTCTGAATGCCGTTGTCAACATTCACGTCAGTGATTACGTTGGGGTGCTTGATGGTCATGACTGAGGACTTCTGTACCTGACCTGAACCCGTCTGACTGGGGTCAACCTTTACCTGAATCTTGTAGTTGCCCTCAAATGATTTCTTCTGTCCGAACTGGTCTATCTCCCTGAGTGAGCCTCTGACATAAGCCTTTACGCTGAGGTTGCTTGATGATGTTATACCTGCCGATGAGCCGTCAAGGAGTCTCTTTTTGTTGAACTGTGTTGTCTTAGCTATTCTGTCTATCTGGTCTTCAAGCTGATCTATTTCGAGCTGTATATAACTTCTGTCCTGTGATGTAAGTGTATCATTGCTGGCCTGAACCGCGAGTTCGCGCATTCTCTGGAGCATTGAGTTAGTTTCGCCTAAAGCACCTTCTGCGACCTGAAGCATTGAAGTAGCGTCCTGAGTATTTCTGATAGCGACTTCCAGACCTGAGATCTGAGCGCGCATTTTCTCGGAAATTGCGAAACCTGCCGCGTCATCTGCCGCTGAATTTATGCGTAATCCTGTAGAAAGTTTCTGAATGGTCTTCTCCATTGCGCTGTTCGTTGAGTTCAACGAATTGTACGCTGTGAGTGCCGGTATGTTGTGATATATCCTCATAATATTTAGCCTCCTGCAAACGGTGTAATTTGTTATCCGTCTCTCGATTAATTTTAGGTTTTTGTGCTGCATTCCCTTGCAGTGTTCGGCTTCCCTGCCCTCACATACCAGTTATCGGTCTCAGGTAAACGGACTTTAATTTTAATTTTTCTGAGCATGAAATAATTGAGATATGTTTGACAAAAGCGTGATTTCTGGTATTATTCTGAGCGTTTTGCTTTTGAGGGTGGTTAGTTCAGAGGTAGAACGCTTCCTTGACACGGAAGAGGTCAGAAGTTCGATTCTTCTATCACCCATTTCAAGCCCACACGTACACACACACACATAACCCCAACTCCTAGTTGTATATTTTGAGAAGAGACTCGCTCGAAGGGGCGAGTCTTTCAATTTACAGGAAAGATTACAGGAAAGAAGTAATAAAAATGTCGGGAACAAATACTATAACGGTGAGAGCGGACACAAAATTGAAGAGCCATACCTCCGATCCTTTCTGCTCGGAGAAGAATCAGGCATGTTTGATGGAGTCGATAAAAGAACTTGGTAAACTACCCCACGCCTAAAGGCGGGGGCTTTCGGTGAAGTTTGGTACACGGCCTAATGTCTGGACACGCAAAAAACCGCTCCAGAATACCCTTATTCGCCGGGGCTGGCTTACACAGCCTCTATCCTGTAGAACACTTAGGTTCACCAGTTTACTTTTTCTCAGTATGTTTAATGCTCCGTTTATATCCGCATTCAAAATATAGCCTGTTGATGTCTTGTACTGTCCACGCGTTATTCTCGTTCCGCTGAATTTATAGCTCTGCGGATTGTCAGCATTATA
>JAFTBA010000217.1 GCA_017458545.1 Synergistaceae bacterium
CGTCCTGCAATACCAAACCAAACCGTTCCAACTGGCTTGGCCTTGCTGCCTCCGTCAGGCCCTGCTACACCCGTAACGCTCACGGCGTAATCAGCACCGTAAATCCTCCTTGCGCCCTCAGCCATCTCACACGCGCACTCAGAACTCACAGCTCCGTAATCTCTCAGCGTTTCACTCTTCACTCCGAGTATTGCGTGTTTAGCCTCATTGCTGTAAGTTACCGCCGAACCGTTAAACACGTCCGAACTCCCTGCAATCTCCGTCAACGCTCCGCCTGCAAGCCCTCCGGTACACGACTCAGCGCACGCAACCTTCACACCCTTAGCCCTCGCCTCAATCAGTACAGCATCGGCAATCGACCTTGCACCCTTTGGAAGAACATTCCCGGTGAAACGTGAGCGCGTTAATTCCTCAGCCCAAGCTACAACTTCAGGCTCTCCCCTCAAAATAAGTTCAACCTGCGGAAATGCAGGTAATATTGAGACGTGAAGAGATTTGTTGCTGATGACTTCGGGAATTTTCCCGGCTATAGTCATTTCGGGAATATCGAGTATTATCACTGAGGCCGTCCGTTTTTCGTCAACCGTAAAAATTTCGGGCAGTTCCTGCCTCGTCATTGCCTCGTACTCAAAAGGCACTCCAGGCAAAGCAATAACCCTTGTTCCCTCGCTCTCAAACTTTATCCCTAACGCAAAGCCCGCAGGGTTAAACACCGTTTCGGCTAGTTCGGGAATCATTGCCTGAGGGTCTCTGCATTTCTTCGTGTACTCGTAACGTCTGCTGTCGCCTTTAACTCGCTCTAATATTTTGTCATACGATTCATCATCGGCTTTCAGTCCGCACCCTAAATACTTTGCTATTGCATATCTGGTTTTGTCGTCGTGAGTAGGGCCCAGACCCCCTGAGATTATAAGCAGGTCAGTTCTTCCAACCCACCGCGAGAGCAATGCAATGATTTCGTCTTCCTCGTCCGAAATTACTTCTATGCGTTTGAGTTCCAAGCCTTTTGCGTGAAACTTCCCTGCCATGAAGTGAGCGTTCTTCTCAAGCCTTGCACCGCTTAAAAGCTCATCACCTATTGCCGCTAAAACTGCGTTCTTCATTTCATCAACCCCTCAATCAATCCGTAAATCCATCCCGAATGGTAGAAGTAAGCATTCAGTCCTTGAAGTATTATGTTACCCATTACTCCGCCTAAAATATCATCGGCCATTATTCCCCAGCCCCCCGGTAATTTCTCCATTGCACTGACGGGAAAAGGCTTGAGTATGTCTATCAGCCTGAACAGGAAAAATCCCGGTATGATGAATCCATTAGGCAGTAAATATATAGTCAGCCACATTCCCGGCAGCTCGTCAATATTAAGGAAACTGGGATCTTTTTTGTTGAAATAAATTTCCGACTTGCCCGTAACATAAACTCCTACTGCCGACACAAGTACTATAGCCCACATAGGCACGTCAACAAAAATGCTCACTGCACAAGCAAACGCCGAGCTGACAGTCCCGGGCATTCCCGAAGGCAGAAAGCCCAGTCCGAATACGCTCGCTATCCACACGTAATACGGATAATCCTTCATTTTCTTTAACTGTTCCATTATGCTTAAATCCCTTCTATCGGTTTAAGTGTCTTAATTGAATCTCTGAACGGTATCATTACCCTGTTAATAGTCTTCTGAAGTTCATCATGAGGCAGTTTTCTCGGGTTCATCTGTAGGACGGCCATAATTATTATCGAAGCGTATTTGCTTATGACTTCCTCGTACTTTTTAACAGCTGCTTTGTCGTCAATTCCTAAGTATTCGGGCAGCATAATATCCCATGATGCTTTGAGCATATCGGCATTAAGCCCTATGATTTTCTCGTGAATATGATGTCCTTCATCAGCAGAAAGGCGCGGAAGGTATACGAAATGGCCGAATGAAATCAGCAAGTCAATTATAGGATTACCCTGTCCTGCTTCGCCAACGTCAATAATAATTAATTCATCGTCCCTCACAAGAAGGTTGTTAGGGTGAAAGTCGCAGTGAACAAATGTATTCCTGTAGGGTATTCTGTCAATAAGCTCATCAATCTCAGTTCTGTCCTCAGACGATATAAAACCCTTTTCGTAAATTGCCCTCGTCATATCGTGCGGATACCATCTTGCGTCCCTGAACGTTCCTTCATCAAATTCAGTAGCGTGAAGTTTCTTGAGGAGTTTTGCTGCCTTTAAGCTGAGTTCGTTGAGGCGTTCGGGGTGTTTACGGAGGACTCCGGACATCGAATCAGCCTCAATCATCTCGTAAACTATCCCGTAAAACTCACCTGCTTTCACAACATCAAACGGTATCGCAGTTGGAATGTCATGCAGAAAAACCTCGCGTGAAATTCTCCTGTCGTTCTCAATCTTGCTCAACGGAAAGTGACGGAGAGTCTGATTATTGTTGAAGACTTTAACGATTGTTTCAGGATTAAGCCTGTAGACTGTTGCAGAAATTCCTACGCCTATAACTTCGAGGCCGTCAAGTGATATTTCCCTGAGTTTTTTGCGGACGTTAAACAGCTCGGTGAACCCCGTAACATCAAAAATATCGTAGACATCTTTTGAGGCGTTAATGATTTCGGGTTTGTTTGCCGACTGTTTTGAGAATTTCAGGAGGACTCGCAGCCCTGCGCTAGAAATCCGTTTGAGTCCTTCAGCGTCAAACACAAGAGTCGAATCGGGATACTGTTTGAGTGCCTCTGTAATTTCGTTCTCAATTCCTGCTGCACTGCCTGCGTCAATTCTTCCTGACAGGTATATTGTCAATGTATTGCATTCAAATTTTATCTTCATTACTCTTTAATCGGTCTGTCGGTTCACCGTTGGTTTACCGTCGGTTTACCGTACAAATCCTCCAATCCTGCGAAGTAAATATTTGCACGGATTATATCACCCGTTTTAACCCCTTCTTTTTCGGGGTAAATCATCTGCACCTGTCCGTCAACTTCAGGAGCATCCCTGTAACTTCTTCCGCACAGCAGAACAGAACTGTCATCATCATCCTCCTCATCATGAGTGTCATCAATCTCTTCAACAATAAAATCAAGATCCCTCCCTAAGAAAAGTCCTCCGCGTTCTTCTGCAATTTCCCCCTCAAGCTCCATGAGAGTCCTGTATCTTCGTTCAGCAACTTTTCGCGGAACTCTCCCGGAAAATTTTGCGGCCTCCGTTCCGTCCTCAGGCGAATATATGAACGCTCCGAACCTGTCGAACTCAACATCACTGACGAAATCCATCAGGTTACTGAAACTCTTAGCGTCCTCACCCGGAAAACCAAGCATAAGAGTCGTTCTCAGCGCAAATAACGGATCAAGTTCACGTATATAGCTGAAAATTCTCCGCATGTGTCCTTCAGGGCACGGCCTGTTCATTAGGGATAAGATTTTCGGGTCTGAATGCTGTACAGGTATGTCAAGGTAATGGAGAATCTTATCCTGAGTCATGAGGAAGTCTATTAATTCCTCGTTGACCCTGTTAGGGTGAAGGTAAAGCAGTCTCAGCCATGTTCCTTTAGGGACTGCATCGTTGAGTTCGCGCAGCAGCGTTTTAAGGTTAGTACCGTCCCCGAAATCCTGACCGTAAACAGTTAAATCCTGACCCACTAAGCAAAGTTCTTTAGCACCGGCTGCACACATGATACGTGCCTCATCAATGACGCGCTTCATAGGAACGCTTCTGAGATTTCCGCGAATCATAGGGATTGCGCAGTAGGAGCAATGAGTGTTACAGCCCTCGCTGATTTTGAGGTAACGTGTCCAGTAATTA
>JAFTBA010000218.1 GCA_017458545.1 Synergistaceae bacterium
CCCTCTCAGCATGACTCCTAGCCGTTAAAACCTGCTGTGTCTTACTGTAAAATGACGTGAGCATATAAAACGACGTACACAGCACCAGAATGAACCCTGCCTGAAGCATCATAGTCATCAAAATTTCACTCAGAATGAAAGCTCTTGAACGTCTCATAAATACGCACCTTTTTTACGTTAAATTATTCTTGCCTAAAAATTTCACTCAGGATATTATAATCACCGTTACAACAAAATTATAACAGGGGGTAAAAAATTAATATGGAAAAGTTAAGCGTCTACAAATGCTCAAAGTGCGGCAACATCGTTGAAGTAATGCACGTTGGCGGAGGAACACTCTCATGCTGCGGCGAACCCATGAAACAGCTCAAAGAAAACACCACCGATGCTGCAACGGAAAAACACGTACCCGTATTCGCGGACAGCAAGGTCAAAGTCGGAAGTGTCGCTCACCCCATGCAGGACGATCACTATATCGAGTGGGTAGAGGTCATTAACGGCGAAAGAGTCTGCCGTCAGTTCCTCAAGCCCGGCGAAGCTCCCGAAGCTCATTTCGAATGCGTTAAGTCAGGCTCCGTAATGCGCGAGTTCTGCAACAAACACGGACTCTGGAAGGCTGAGGCGTAAACTCATGAAACTTTCAGACGCAATGACCGCTGCCATTAACGACCAGATTAAGGCCGAATTAGACTCTGCATATATTTATCTGGCGATGTCCGCATATTTTGAGGACTGCGGACTTTCTGGAATGGCTCACTGGATGCGTAAGCAGTACAAAGAGGAAGTTGAACACGCCGAGAAATTCATTGATTATCTTTACGAACGCGGAGCGAGATTTATTGTTCCCGAAACAGCAAAGCCTAAAGAGTCGTATGAAAATGCACTGGATGTTTTCAAAACGGCCTATGCTCACGAACAGTATGTTACTTCAAGGATATATAAGCTCGTTGACATGGCTACAGCCGAGAAGGATTACGCTACGCTCTCAATGCTGAAGTGGTATGTTGACGAACAGGTTGAGGAAGAAGCCAATGCCGGCGGAATAGTTGAGAAACTTGAGTTTTTAGGCGGCGACAAACACGGTATTTACGCTGTAGACCGTGAATTATCGTCAAGGTAATTTATTCTGTGAATGAATGAGAATGAGACAGGGGAGTCGTTTTAAGGCTTCCCTGAATTTTTTTGCTGATATGAATACGGGATTAAAATCATTTCTTGAGGGATTATATTATGTTTACCAGCGCAGGGAGTTAATTAATCCTGACCCATTGCATTTTCTTTATGATTACGATGACGTTAAGGATTTGGAGATTGCGGGGTTAATTGCGTCATCGCTGGCATACGGACGGGTTCAGCAGATAATGAAGAGTGTTGAGCGAGTGCTGTCATGCCTGACGGATAAGCCTCATGATTTTTTGCTGACGAACAATAATTTTGAGTTAGTGCCTGATAGTTTCAAGCACAGGTTTACGACAGGGCATGACATGAACGTGCTGCTGAGTAACGTCCGTGAAGTGCTTAAAGAGTATGGGACGCTTGAGAAATTTTTAGGTGAATGCCTGAGAATTTCGGGGGGTAATTTGTTTTCTGCACTCGATGAATTTTCGCTGAGGCTTTCGCGGAATAAGGAGTCTGATTCTTTTTCGCTTGTTACCGCGCCGAAGGACGGCAGTGCGTGTAAGAGGCTGTTTCTGTTCCTGAAGTGGTTAGTGAGACGCGATGATGTTGACCCGGGAGGCTGGGAAGTGATTAAGCCGTGTGAACTTATTGTTCCGACAGATACGCACATGCACAACATAGGGACTAAGCTGGGGTTTACGCGGAGGAAGACTGCGGATTTGAGATGTGCTGTTGAGATAACGGA
>JAFTBA010000219.1 GCA_017458545.1 Synergistaceae bacterium
AACGCTATGAGTCCTGCGAAGATTAACAGCACCGTAACAGCAAGTGCCACATCAGCTGCCAGTCCCCTGAACTGATAGTACAGCAGCATGAACACAAGTACCATTCCTGCACCGAATAACCCTGCTTCGAGTCCCTGCCTCACTGAGTCGGCACCTAAGCTGGGTCCTACGGATCTGTTCTCAGCTATTTCGACTGCTACGGGGAGCGCTCCTGCCTTGAGCATTATTGCGAGTCTTCCTGCCTCGTCTGCCGTGAACCGTCCCGTAATCTGTGCGTTTCCTCCTGCTATTCTGTCCTGAACAACGGGGGCTGAAATCACAACGTTATCAAGTACTATCGCTAACTGTTTGCCGATTAATCGGGCTGTAGCTTCCTCAAATAACTTTGCGCCCTCAGAGTTGAACTCTAAGGATACACCCATTCTTCCGAGTGAGTCGGGATTGACTGCGGCATTCACTAAATTTTTGCCCGAAAGCAGCACAGGCCCTAACAGGTAAAATCTTCCTGCCTCCTCAGCAGGTGCAACGATAGCCCCGTTAATAGTTTTTGAACGAACCTGAAAATCCGCGCTCGAATTGCCAAGATCATCAATAGCTTTCTGCCATCTCTCCTGAGCCTGTACGAACTGAATATCACTGTCGTAATTGCTCCTGACCGGTGCAGGAGGAGGAGTGCCTGTTGAGTCTATAACCTCGCGGAAATCCATTTGAGCTGTCCTTCCGATGAGTTCAAGAGCAGCTGCAGGGTCCTGAATGCCGGGAAGGTCGACAATAATTCTGTCAGTCCCGGACTTCTGGATAATGGGTTCAGCGACTCCGTACTGGTCTATTCTGTTTCTGAGAACTGCAAGGAGTCTGTCAATACTGTCATCGCCCAAAGGATTTTCGGGAGTGCCTTTCGCCTGAAGAACTATGTGAGCTCCTCCGCGAAGGTCAAGCCCTAAATTAAGCCCGTCCCTGTTGAAGTAAGCGAAACATGCCGCTCCTGCAACAACTATAAGGACAAACCAAAGGCGTAATCTGTCAGTACGGTTCATTAAGATGCTGCCTCCTGAGTCTTTTGCAGGTTAGGTGTATTGACTGCACGTTTTCCCTGAACTGCCGATTTAAGGATAGTTACGCGCACACCTTCGGCGATCTCAATCTGGAACGAGTCATCACGGACTTCACGGACAGTGCCGTAGAAACCGCCGATTGTTATAATCTGGTCTCCTCTGGCTATGCTGTCAATCATATTTTTCTGCTGTTTATCGCGTTTTCTCTGAGGCCGTATGATGAAGAAGTAGAATATCAGCACAAATATAGCAAGAGGGAATAACATTCCCATTAAACCGCCCTGTGCCGCTCCTCCTTCAGCACCTGCAGCCCCTCCCGTGCCTGTCGAACCTGAAGGCGCAGAGCCTCCGCACGGGTTTACTGCTGTTGTTGATTCTGCCATGTTGAAAAATTAACCTCCAAAAAAATTATTTCCGTCTCCACGCTACCGCTTCAATCTCAATCTTAACGCCCTTAGGAAGTTCTTTTACAGCCACGAATGAACGTGCAGGTGCTTCCTTCGGGAAGTATTCCGAGTAAACGGCATTGACCTCAGCAAAGTCGTTAATATCGGTCGAGAACACTGTAGTTTTAACGACATCGGTGAGCAAATAGCCTGCAGCTTCGAGGATTGCCTTGAGATTTTCGAGCGAACGTTTTGCCTGTGACGCTATATCATTGGGAATTTCGCCTGTCTCAGGGTCAACAGGTATCTGGCCTGAAACATAGAGAAATTCTCCTGCCTGAACTGCCTGCGAATAAGGACCGATAGCTTTAGGGGCTTTATCGGTTGAAATCGTGCGCTTGATAGTGAGCTGTTCAAGAATTGAGTCGGGTTCTACGAATGCCATAGTTCTCCCTACTTCTTCCACATGGGTGAATACCTGTCAAGACCTGCGTATTTCGCGGTGTCTCCAAGTTCTTCCTCAATCCTGATGAGCTGATTGTACTTAGCGATTCTGTCAGTGCGTGCAATGCTTCCCGTCTTAATCTGGCCTGCTCTGGTCGCTACAGCAAGGTCGGCAATGAAAGTATCAGCGGTTTCACCCGAACGGTGAGACACTACAGCCGCGTAACCTGCTTCGCCGGCCATGCGGATAACCTGAAGAGTCTCGCTGACAGTGCCGATCTGGTTCAGTTTAACGAGTACTGCGTTAGCAACACCCTGAGAGATTCCGCGCTCAAGTATCTTGGGGTTGGTAACGAATAAGTCATCGCCGACTAACTGAATCTTTTTGCCGAGTGAAGCTGTCAGTGCAGCCCAGCCCTCCCAGTCGTCTTCGGCACAGCCGTCTTCGATTGAGATAACGGGGAAGTTAGTTGTGATGTCCTCATACATTTTCACGAGCTGTTCTGAAGTGTATTCTGCTCCTCCGCTCTTAGTGAATACGTATTTGTTCTTCTCTGCGTTGAAGAACTCTGATGATGCAACGTCAAGCGCAAAGCTGACATCATCACCGGGTCTGTAACCAGCTTTGTTGACGGCCTCCATGAGCAGCTCAAGTGCTTCAGTGTTGCTCTTGAGGTTGGGAGCGAATCCGCCTTCATCGCCTACACCCGTTGAATAGCCGCGTGATTTCACACAGCCCTTGAGAGCGTGATAAACTTCCGCGCCCATTCTGAGAGCCTCAGCGAATGAGTTGGCGTTGTGCGGAACTATCATAAACTCCTGGAAGTCTACTGTTGAATCTGCATGAGCTCCTCCGTTAATGACGTTCATCATGGGAGTGGGAAGGAGACCTCCGCCTATACCGCCGAGCCATACGTAAAGGGGTACGCCGTGAGATTCAGCAGCTGCGCGTGCGTTGGCCATTGAAACGCCGAGAATGGCATTTGCACCGAGCTTTGATTTACCTTCAGTGCCGTCAAGGGCAATCATAGCGCGGTCCAATGCGCCCTGATCGTCAGCGTCCATACCGAGAACTTCGGGAGCGATTTTCTCGTTAACGTTTTCGACAGCGTGCTGAACGCCTTTGCCGCCGTAACGTGCTTCCTTGTCGCGGAGCTCTAATGCTTCGTGAACGCCTGTTGATGCGCCTGAGGGAACGGCAGCTCTGCCCATAGAACCGTCTTCGAGATAAACGTCAACTTCAACTGTGGGGTTTCCTCTTGAGTCAAGGATTTCGCGGCCGTGAATACCTATAATTGATGCCATGAAAAAGATTCCTCCTAATGAAAATATTTCAAGTACGTTGAGTAATTATAAATGGCAAGCCCAAAAATTAAAACGGTTTTTCGTCTGGTTTTACGGGTCTTTCGTCGAGCTGTTCCCATGAAATTGTCTTTGGTCTTCTGAGTATGGCCTCGTCAGCGCAGAGAACTTTGACTTTGAGGACGCGGTTAATGTAAGCGATTTCGATGATACTGCCCTCGCGGACTTCGCTTGAGGGTTTGCACTCGCGGCCGTCAATACGTACTGCACCGAGTTCAATCATTTCTTGGGCTGCGGTACGGCGTTTAACGAGACGGGCGAGCTTTAGGAATTTATCGAGTCTCATTTGGGTTATGCCTCCTGTAATGTGAAAGATTATTATGCACAGTCTAGCACACACTCAACAAAAAAATCCCCTGCCATTCACGACAGGGGACTCAAAAACTTTTCTCACGCCTGAATATTTTTCTTACTCTTCATGTATTGAACCGTTACCACGAACCCGACGAGCATTAACCCTATAAGGTCGCTAACGATTCCGGGCACTAACATGCTCAGTCCTCCTGCACAGATTATCACCCTCATCACCATATTCATCGGCCTGAACAAATACCCGTTCAGACTCGCAGCAACTCCGAATATCCCAAGCAGTGCAGTTCCGCAAATCAACGCTATCTCAAGCGCAATCATTATGTCGGTCAGAACAGGTCCGGCGTTCACAATCTCAATTAACGGCTGAACGTTCTCGAACAGCATTGCAGGTGTGAACGCAAATATATACGGCACTATAAACGCTCCTATAGCCAGCTTCGTTGCGTTAAAAGCCGTCTTCATCGGAGGAGCTTTAGCGATTGCCGAACCTGCATACGCTGCCAATGCTACGGGCGGTGTAATGTCAGCTACTATCCCGAAGTAAAACACAAAGAAATGCGCGCATATCTTCTCAATTCCTATTGCAGGTGCCATTAATATCGGCGCACAGGTCGCAGCCATTATGCAGTAGTTAGCAGTCGTAGGAACTCCCATTCCCAAAATTACACAGCATATCATCGTCAGCACTAACGCTATAAACGCATGGCCTCCCGATACGTTTACTACCATTGTGATTAATTCTGAGGCTAATCCTGTTGACGTTATGCACCCTGCTACAAGTCCTGCCATTGCACACGCTACGGCAACTGTTATAGTTCCTCTTCCTCCTGCTTCTAGTGCGTCAATAATTTTCTTGGGAGTTATGCGCTCGTCCTTGTTCAGCAGTCCGACAAGAATTGCAAATCCTATTGCTATCGCCGCTGAAAACTGCATCGTATAAATATTCATCGACACCATTACTACAAGTATCACTAACGGCAGTAACAGGTAAATTTTCGGGAGCAGTGATAATAATCTGGGCAATTCTTCTTTGGGAATACCTTTGAGTCCGAGTTTCTTAGCCTCAAGGTGAACGGCTATATATATTCCAGTGAAGTAAAGCACTGCAGGCAATATAGCTTTCAACGCCACCTGCGAATAAGGTATACCCATATACTCAGCCATCAGGAACGCAGCTGCTCCCATTATAGGAGGCATTATCTGTCCGCCTGTTGAAGCTGCTGCCTCAACTGCTCCTGCAAACTCAGGCTTATACCCTGTACGTTTCATCATAGGGATTGTAACTGAACCTGTTGTTACAGTGTTGCCTACTGATGAACCTGAGACCATTCCGCATAGTGCTGATGATATTACTGCAACTTTTGCAGGGCCTCCTGCCGATGCTCCTGCTATGGCGTTGGCCAGGTTGATGAAGAATGTTGAGATACCTGTGCGTTCGAGGAATGCTCCGAATATTATGAAGACCACTATGTATTTAGCGCAGACCTCAATAGGCGTACTTCTCAGTCCGTCTCCTGTTGAGTAGAACAAATCATAAATTACTTTACCGAATCTGACTGTTGAGAAAGCATAGAACATTAACGCTCCGACAACGCACAATATCGGAATACCTACGCACCTTCTGCACAGTTCCATAGCCGAAATAATCGCCAGTACTGCGAGCGTAACCATCAGTTGATAATTAGGGTTACGGGGACTCGTTACCCTTAGTGCTAATTTGATTATGCTCTCTGCGTTAAACGCGAAATAAAAGAACGGTATTGCTCCTGCAGCCATTATGATTATGTCATAGAACGGTATCGAATTTACCCGGGGTGTTGTGTCGAACGTTAAAGGTATTGACAGTGAATCGCTTATACCCGGTTTAACAGTTCCCGAGCCTTTGCGTATGGGGTAATGCAGGTAACCCAGTATCAGAATTAATCCGAGAAATACATTCAATCTTACTTCTGGCATGGCCGTACTGAAGAGAGTTACATATATGCAGTAAACCGAGAACAATGCCGATAACCATCTCACTATTACCGCAGGTGTACCCTCCCAAATTCGGACGTTGGACTCGCGGTCGTATTTCTTCATTACAGCGTCAACATCGGCTTCCATCTGTTGAATATCCTGACGCGTTAAATCAGTATCGCTCATTAAAAATAATCCTCCCTTCTTTACTAAAAAACGGCCATGAATTTAATCACAGCCGCTTAAAAACTAGGGGTTAGGGATTAGGGTATAGGGGTTAGCTGTTTCCCCTATTCCCTATGCCCTCTCCCCTATTCCCTAAATTATTTCCCTGCTACTTTGATGTCCTTCTCGCCGAAAAACTTCACAGCACCCTTATGATAAGGCACAGCCGTATACGATGCCGCAAATTTCAGGTCTAATTCAGCGCCTTTAGCATGTGCCGCAGTAATTTCGTCCTTGAAGTCGAAGACACCGTGAAGGAAGTTATACACATCGGCCTCAGATACATCATCGCGTGCAATAACTACAGCACCTACTGCAACGGTTACAACGTCCTCATCAGTTCCGTAAACATCTTTCTTGATTACGCTCATGCTGTAATAGGGCGACTTAGCGATTAAGCTCATGATATGTTCGTCATCGAAGCCCACAAGGTAAACTTTCTTCGTTGCGGCCAGCGATGTTACTGCCGTAGTGGGTGCGCCTGCAACTATGAACGCTGCATCAATCTTGCCGTCCTGAAGTGCCTCGACTGAGTCGCCGAATGACTGATACGTCGGTTTAATGTCCTTGTCAACATCGAGCCCGTACGCTTCGAGAACGTCAACAGCATTGAAATATACCCCTGAACCTGCAGCACCTACTGAGACGTTTCTGCCTTTGAGGTCTGATACTGTTTTGATTTCGGGATTGAGCGTTACTATCTGAACCTGCTCCATGTAGAGGTTAGCGACTGTTGAAAAGTTCTTTATCTCCTCATCGAACAGCCTCATACCCTTATAGGCATAAGCACCTACGTCCGACTGCACAAACCCTAACTGAGCATCTCCGTCATCCATTGCTTCGATGTTAGCTTTTGAACCGCCTGAAGTTATTGCTGTGATTGTTGTTGAAGTTTTCTCGCCTACTTTACCTGCGAGCACTCCGCCGAAACCGTAATATGTTCCCTGAGCTCCTCCCGTCGTGAATACGAGCTTTGAACCTCCGGGCATACCGCTTTTTTCCTCAGCGAATGACGCTAACGAAAAGAGCATTACGAGAACCAGTGAAAGAACTATGGTTTTCTTCATGGCAAATCTGACCTCCTGAATAATTTTTAAACTGTTGCAAAATATTTTATCATGCCCGCAAAAAAACGGCTTTGACCCGAAAGCCGAAGCCGTTTTCATTTTACTGCTGACTGAAATTTTGATTACCTGCTAGAAACGAGAATACCTTTCTCGCCGAGATACTTCACTGCGCCTTTGTGGTAAGGTACTGCAGGATAACCGGCCGCTGTCTTGAGGCTGAGTGCCTGACCTCTTGCGTTGTTCGCTGAAACTTCGTCAAGGTTCTCAAAAATTCCGTACAGGAAATTGTATACGTCATTAGCAGGGACATCATCGCGCGCAACGATTACCGAGTAAACTGCAACGGTAACATCATTCTCATCAGTTCCGTATGTAGTCTTGGGAAGCTCGTATTTGCCGTAATAGGGGTGTTTGGCGATGAGGTCCATTATGTGCTTGTCGTCGAAGCTCACGAAATAAACTTTTACCGACTTAGCGAGTTCCGCAACCGCAGGGGTAGGAGTTCCGGCAACGATAAATGCAGCGTCAATCTTCCCTGACATAAGAGCCTCAACGCTCTCTGCAAATGATGCGTAAACAGGATTAACATCTGTATCTATATCGAGGCCGTACGCTTCGAGTACGTCAAGTGCGTTGAAGAACGTTCCTGAACCTTCAGCACCTACGGCGATGGTTTTGCCCTTGAGGTCTTCGATACGCTCAATTTTGGAATCGAGCGTTACTATCTGAACGGGCTCAGGGTAAAGCACTGCTACCGTTGAGAAACCTGAGTGTTTCGCAGGGAACAGCCTTGTGCCTCTTGAAGCGTAGAAACCTATATCGGTCTGAATGAATGCGAGGTTTACCATTCCGTTTTCGAGGGCTAAGATGTTTGCGACTGAACCATCTGACGCAATGACGTTGACGGCTGTAGTAGTCTTTTTGCTGACGACATCGGAGAGTGCTTTGCCGAACGCGAAGTACTCACCCTGTTCGCCTCCTGTAGCGAGCGAGAGACGTGTACCGTCCTTATACGGACCGCTCATGGGCATACCGCCTGAGGCTGCGAACGCAGAAAAAGACATCGCTAACACAAGAAGCATAGCGAGAGAAAATGTTTTCTTCATTATGAAGACCTCCAATAAAAATTTTTTGTTGTCCGAATATTTTACCACGTGCCTAATAAACTACAGCCCGGACAAAACGCTCCTATAACCTCCCGAACCTGAGTCAAGACATCTTTTGACACGGCTTATAGTTGCTGTTCCTGCGCCGGTAGCTTTCATGATTTCGGAGTAAGTTTTAGACTCGCTGAGTAACCTGGCAGCCTCTAATCTCTGAGCCATAGCTCTTATTTCGCCGGGAGAAGCAACGTCCTCAAGGAAAGCATAGACGCTCTCAGTGTCATTGAGGTTGACGAATGCCCTGCAAAGATTCAATACCTGCTCATTACGAAGAGGCTCCGTCATTTTTCACTACCTCATTAATTTTCTCAGTGTCCTCAGCTTTCGGGGTGTGGGCAAAATGTATGACTCTCTGCGGATAAGGTACTTCGATTCCTTCACGGCTGAATACTGCGGCAATATGATGTCTCATATCGCTTGAGACTTTCATGCCTGAGGATTTACGCAGTTCAATCCAGTAATATATCTCGAACTCCAAACCGTCATCGCCGAAATTCTTAAAGATTACGAAAGGTGCAGGATCTTTGAGAACCTGTGAATGTTCTTTCGCAACGTCAATGAGTATCTTCTCTACCTTTCTTGTGTCGGATTCGTATGAGACACTTACTTTGAGGATTTCGCGTTTCTTAACGTCAGCACCTGTCCAGTTGGTTACGCTGTTCTCAAGGAAATACCTGTTGGGTAATACGACATCGAACCCGTCCCAAGTTTTTATTGTTGTTGAACGCGAGCCTATATCCGTTACAGTACCCTGAGTACCTGCGACATCAATTATGTCATTTACTTTGAACGGTCTGCTGAATATTACGATGAAACCGCTGATGAGGTTGTTAAATATGTTCTGCATTCCGAAACCTATACCGACCGCCATAGCACCGCCCATAAACGCAAACGCTGTCAACGGTATATCGACAATGTTCAGCGCAATCAGTGCGAATGCTATCCACAATATATAGAACACTATGCGCTGAATCGCATTAGCTGCTGTGATACTGGCTTTAGCACGGCGCATTATTCTGCGTTTAATGGCATTGCTCCCCCACGAACTGAGGAAGAAACTTGACAGCAGTACCATTATTGCAATAGCCAGCTTGCTTACTGTAACAGAATAACCTTCGCCCTGCCATAACTCGGTGTTGAGGAATCCCATAATAGTCTCTTTGCTGAATGAGCTGACCTTCTCGGCTATGCGTACAGCGCTCAAATTGTCGTTAGCCTCAGCGTTGAGTCTCTGAACCAGGAATATTATGTTAGGCAGCAATGACTCAAAACGGTTGAAGACCTCAGCGACCATTTTGCGGTGGCTGTCTGCGGCCTGTATAATGCTCTGGCGGATTGCTCCCGTAACCCCTTCACTGTCAGCCTGAGCCTGAACCTGCTCAACCTGACGGAGTGTTTCTGCCTCAAGAGCTCTTACCCCGTCCAACTGACGCTGTAATTCCTGTATTCTGTTCAGTGATGACTCGCGTATCTTCCAGATTTCTTCGCCCGGTACTTCGTCGTGAAACAGCCTGTATCTTGTGCGCCAAATCTCCTGAGCTTCGCGGTTAAGTTCAATTTCATTCACAAGCATTTCGAACATGTATTCCCAGTAACTGACTCTGGCCTGACGCACAAGATAATTCACTGAAACCGCCGTTAATGGTGTTACATCCGCCGAACCCATAGCAGCCTTTGCCTTTACGAGCGCGGAGTTTGCGGAATCGAGAGCTTTTTGTGATTCGCTTAATTCTGTTGTGAGGACTCCTATTCTTTCCTGAATCTTAGCGAGTCTGTCATCGAGTGCCTGTTGAGAGAATGAGAGTTTTGACTGCATATCGGCAAGCCGTCTTCTGCGTCTCTGAATGGCCGTAATATTTTTATCGAACAGTGCCATTTCCGTGCGTAACTGTAAGCGTGAAAATGCTGCTTTAATTCTTGCGAGCTCAAGGTCAAGTATGTGCGTGTGAGGAAATTCGAGTGCTTTGCCTCCATCCTGAGCGGTTTTAAGTTGTTTCTGTAACGTTGCCGCTTCAGAGAGGTCTAATTTGAGTCTGCTTATTTTAGACTGGAGATAGAAGACCTGAACGTCAATACCTCTTGAGAGTTTCGAGATTTCCTTGCGCATGTTATCGCTTGCGAATATATCGGGCGATACAGTGTTGCCGAGTAAAGCTATGTCATCTGACTTAGGGCCTTCGGATGAATTTGCTAAGGCTTGGATCATAGCACCGTAAGAAGTGTATGCAAGACTGAGTTCGGAGAGAATACGCAGATGAATTTCGCGCTGTTCGGGAGTGTAACCCCATGCAGCCATATCATTCGAGGCGTTTTCCGAGAGGGCTGTGAGTTCCTGAATACGGCGTGCAATGTCCGGGCTGTTGAGCTTTAATCCTGAGAGTTCTGTTTCTGCTGAAGCTCTGAGCTTTGAAATGTCTGAGCTTATTTCGTTTTGAAGCCGCGTCAGGTGATCTGAAGTTGTTTCATTTGTCTCGGCGCATTGAACCGAATCATTACCCGTCAAAAACAAAACGGCTGTAACCAAAATGAATGTGATAAATTTTTTCGGTAAGTGCAAGTTAAAGAATCCTCCTGTTAATTTTAATCATAAATACTCGTGATTATACGCCTCATGTGTTATATTAAACACAATATTTTTCCCATAGCTCAGTTCGTAAAATCTGAAAGTTCAAAGTTTAAGGAGGCATCTATGCTATGAAGAAAAAGGTATTTGCACTTGTATCGGCCATAGTGATAATAATCATTATGGTAATCACTCAGCAGAACAGAGGCTCATCGTTAATGGGTAAGGGTACTGCTGACGGTTTCGGAGGCCCTGGAGCACTCAGCGTAACGGTAACCCTTAAGGACGGGAAGATAGCTGACGTTAAGGCTGAAGGCCCTAAGGAAACGCCCGGTATCGGTTCGGTAGCGGTCGAGAAAATGCCGGCCGAAATGGTCGCTAACAACTCCATCAACGTTGACGGAGTAAGCGGTGCTACAGTAACGTCAACAGGAATCCTCAAAGCAGCAGAAGAAGCACTCAAAGCAGCAGGAGTAAACCCTGCCGATTTCAAAGGAGCGGCAACAGCTAAGGCTGCTGAGGACAGGAAAGTTGACACCGACATAGTGATCGTTGGTGCAGGCGGTGCAGGAATGACAGCCGCAATAGTTGCAGCAGACGCAGGCAAGAAGGTAGTATTAATCGAGAAACAGCCCCTTGTCGGCGGAAACTCGGTCAGGGCTACAGGAGGTATGAACGCCGCTAAGACAAATGAGCAGGATGTAAACGACTTCAAAGAGAATGCAGGTGTCGAAAAAACATTAAAGGCTGCCGAAAAATTTGCGGACAACAAAGCTGTTACGGAGCTTGCCGAAAAAGTCAGGGCACAGTGGGAAGCATACAAGGCCGAACCCAAAGGATATTTTGACTCGGTTGAACTTATGCAGCTTGATACTTTAATAGGCGGACACGGTATCAATGACCCTGAACTCGTAAAGACTTTTGCCGAGAACACCGGCGGTGCTGTCGAATGGCTGAAGACCGTAGGGATTGACCTTACATCTGTCGGAGCGTTCGGCGGTGCGTCGGTGAAACGTATTCACAGACCGCTCGATGAGAACAAAAAGGTTGTTTCCGTAGGGGCATACATGATACCGAGACTCGAAGCGGCCTGCAAAGCACGCAGCAATATAACCCTTATGACGGAGACTAAGGCCGTTTCAATTCTCACGAATGCTGACGGAAAAGTATCGGGCATTCTCGCGGAAGCTAAGGACGGTGCAAAGATCACTGTGAATGCGAGGGCTGTTATTCTTGCGACAGGAGGTTTCGGAGCGAACCTGAAACTTGTGTCTATCCTCAATCCTAAACTTGAGGGTTTCATGACGACCAATGCCCCCGGTGCGACGGGTGAAGGTATAGTGATGGCACAGGAATTAGGAGCAGCAGTAGTTGACATGAAACAGATTCAGATTCACCCTACGGTTCAGTTTGACACATCTGCGTTAATCACGGAAGGTCTCAGAGGGGACGGAGCGATTCTCGTGAACAGTGAGGGCAAACGTTTCACGGACGAGACGGGAACTAGGGACGCGGTGAGTGCTGCTGAGATTGCACAGCCCGGATCATTTTCATGGCTCATAGTGGATCAGAAGATGGCAGATGCCTCGAACGTAATCAAGGGATATATCTCAAGGGGTTACACGAAACAGGGGAACACTTACGATGAACTTGCGAAGGAAATCGGAGTACCTGCGGAAGAACTCGATAAGACTATGATAACATGGAACAAGAATGTAGAGGCAAGGAATGATTCTGAATTTGGGCGGACAAGTTTTGCACAGCCTTTGGATAAAGCACCGTACTATGCGATAAAGGTAACGGCAGGAGTCCATCACACTATGGGAGGACTCAGGATTGACAAATCGACACATGTTCTCAGGGCTGACGGAACACCTATTGAAGGACTGTTTGCGGCAGGAGAAGTTACAGGAGGCCTTCACGGAGGTAACAGGCTCGGAGGTAATGCCGTAGCTGATTTCGTTGTGTTCGG
>JAFTBA010000037.1 GCA_017458545.1 Synergistaceae bacterium
GCTTAACGTTAGCAGGAATGTTGACGACATCACCGGGCTTTAACTCCTGAGCAGGTTTGCCCCATTCCTGATACCAGCCCCGTCCTGCGACAACGATTAGGATTTGGCCGCCGCCGTTTTTGGCGTGGTGAATGTGCCAGTGGTTACGGCAGCCGGGTTCGAAGGTAACGTTGAAGATTCCTACCTGTTCGAGCGATAAGGGAGCGAGGTAACTTTTGCCGTCAAAATACTGTGCGTAAGCGTCATTTGATTTTCCGAGAGGGAAGACGCTTAAAGGCTGTCCGTCGGGTGAGAGGTGTAAACCTTTTTCACTGAGAGTTATGTTTGCGGGTTTGTTTTCGACAACGTACTCTGAGTTTGTCATGGTATCTGCCTTCTTTTTGTATGACTTATATTTTTCGGAGGCCGTGTAATTTTTGTGAGCCTCACTGTCAGTGAAGATTTCCATTGTGTGAACGAAATTTTTGCGGTTACCCTGTTCACTTGTAGCGAACATTCCGAGAACGCCTGAGTCTTCTGCGACTGCTCGGGTAAATTCCTGAGTGATTAACGATTTGAACCCGTCAAGATTTTCGGGTTTGACCTCAAACAGAGTCAGAAGGACGAATTTGCCCGTACCGTTTTTCTTCTGTTCGAGAACGATAGGGTCAACGGGAAGCAGTTTGAGGCTCTCAAAGATCGGTTTGCGTTCCTCAACAAATGCTTTGTAGCCGTCGCTTGCGGTGTGAACTGCGTAAGCGTCTTCGTCCTCGTAAATCTCTAACAGCCTCATGATGTCGGGGTTGTGTGCGTCGACAGCACCATAGAGCGAGTAAGTTCCTGATTCTTTTGGTGTTGACTTTGCGACTGTGCGGACACTTATTGCGGCCATGTCTGACATTTTGCCTGGTTTAGCCTGAAGTACTGCCCAATGTATTTTGAGTTTCTTGCCTTCGGGTGCGAAAACAGTGTGAGCTGATGCCTGACCGACCATTAACGAGAGTAACATCATCATAAATACGAGAATTTTCATGATTACTTCATCTCCTTTTCCCAAACTCTTACGGTATTGATGTCAGCTTTCTCAGCGAGTTTCTCAAGCTCTTTAATTTCACTGTCCGACAATACAAGCTCCGAAGCCTTTACAGCGTCCTCAACGTGTTTGACCTTTGTTACACCTAAAATAGGCAGAGTTCCTTTAGCGATTGCCCAAGCTACTGGGAGCTGAGCGACTCCGACATTATGAGAGTCGGCGATTTTCTTCATGGCCGAGTTGAGAACTTCAAGCTGAGGGAGTACGGGGTTGTAAACCTGACCTCTTGCGCTTTCTTTTGGGAAGTGGTGAGCGGTGTCGTACTTACCTGATAATGCGCCCTGTTCAAGCACCATGTAGGAGAAGAAAACCGCTCCGTTATCCTTACACCATTCGAGTATACCCGAATACTCTGATGAACGGTTAAGGAGGCTGTAATGATTCTGGACAGCTGAGACTTTAAGCCCTTCAGCACTGAGTATCTCAGCGGCTTCTTTGAGTTCTGCAAGGTTATGGTTAGAGAGTCCGATTTTGCCGATGTTCCCTGATTTAGCGAGAGGGATTAATTTTCGTGTCCATTCTGGTGCGCCTACGGGGTTATGAATCCAGAAGTAATCGATGAATTTTGTTCCGAGACGTTCGGCACTTCCCTCGTACATGGCCGTAACGGGGTTGGGAGCGTTGAGGTCTGCACACTGTGGAGTGAATTTTGTTGAAATGAGGTAGCTTTCACGCGGAACAGTGCGAAGGAATTTCCCTAATACTTCCTCAGATCTTCCCATTCCGTAAACGAATGCTGTGTCCCAGAGATTGAGACCTGATTTCTGAGCGGCATTGAAGACGGGACGCAGTTCATTCTCCGTGAAGTCGTGGCCGAAAGTTCCGTCATTACCCCATGCCCATGCACCTAATGCGATTTTTGGTGTCATTATGAAATTTTCCTCCTGATGAAAAATTTTTGTATTGTTTATTTTAGAGTGTTGAACCTAAGTTCAATGCTTGAGTAATTTCATCTATTTTGAATTTTGTATGAGTGTTTTTTTGTCGGCTAATCTGAATATAAAAGTAGACGTTGTATAATTTTTATAATGCTGTTAATTGAGGAAGGAAGTTTATGGCTCAGAAAAAAGGGCGCACCGGATTTCATTACGGATTTTATGCTGCGATGAAGGTCGAATACGATCTCATGCACGCAGATGTTACTTACGAGCAGGAGATTCAGTTAGGCGAAGACCCTATACGATTGGATTTCCTAATCATCAAGAAAAATTCAGGAGTTATTTTGACTGACCCGATAGGGGAATTTTTCGAGGCGGTTAATCTGTTTGAATATAAATCTCCTGCAGAC
>JAFTBA010000220.1 GCA_017458545.1 Synergistaceae bacterium
CTGGAACGTCAAAGAAAATTCGACAGAAGAAAAGCATTTCAGGGACATCACCGAATATTTAAGGAGCGGTGATGTTCTTGTGCTTAACGACACGAGGGTAATACCTGCGAGATTAACGGGAACGCGCGAAACAGGAGGGAAGTTTGAGTTTTTGTTACTGAGGAACACGACTGCCGACTTCCTTAACTGGGAGGCACTCGTTAAACCTGCAAGAAGGATTCATAAGGGTGATGTTCTGAGTGTTGACGGCCATGCAGTAACTGTAACTGATGATTTGCCCGAAGGGATAAGGGCATTAAGGTTTGATTTTGACTCGCGCGATGAGTTCATGAAGTTTCTTGACGACGCAGGGAACGTACCTTTACCCCCTTACATTCACGGCGATAACAGCATGAGGAAATCATATCAGACAGTTTTTGCGCGCAATGACGGCTCATCGGCAGCACCTACGGCAAGTTTACATTTCACACCCGAACTGCTCACCAAAATTCAATCAATAGGCGTTAAGATTTGTTATGTTACTCTTCATGTCGGGCTCGGAACGTTCAGACCTGTTAAGACTCAGGACATAAGGGAGCATTCGATTCACACTGAACACTGTGAGATACCTGTTGAGACAGCAGAGATTATACGCGAGTGCAGGCTCAACGGCGGAAGAGTCATCGCTTCCGGGACAACATCGGCAAGAACGCTTGAGTCATTTGCTGATGAAGGTGGCTGCGTGAGTTCGGGAGTTAAAGATACGGGACTGTTCATTTATCCCGGTTACAGGTTCAGAGTTGTTGACGCACTGATTACGAACTTTCATTTGCCGCAAAGCTCACTCATTATGTTAGTGTCATCGTTCGCAGCAAATAAGGCAGGGGCTTTCGGCAGTGAGGAAGAAATTTTAGCGAGGCTCATTGAGATTTATGAGAGGGCAGCTAAAGAGGGCTGGAGGTTCTTTTCGTTCGGCGATGCGATGTTTATTTTTTGACGGGGGGCATGTATAATTGATGAGTATTATTTTCATACTAACACTGACCTTCATACTTAACACGGAGGCGTTCGCAATGAGTTCAATTTACGATTATTCAGTATTCACGCCCAAAGGCGAGGAAGTCAAGCTCTCTGCCTGCAAAGGCAAAGTACTCCTCATCGTCAACACTGCTACAGGCTGCGGCTTCACACCCCAGTACGAGCAGCTCGAAGAGATGTACAGGAAGTATCACGACAAAGGACTCGAAATCATCGACATACCCTGCAACCAGTTCGGAGCACAGGCACCCGGTTCGGACGAAGAGATTCACGAGTTCTGCACGCTTCATTTCAACACGACTTATGACCAGTTCAAGAAGGCCGACGTAAACGGCCCCAATGAGTTACCGCTGTTCACGTACCTGAAGAGCCAGAAAGGTTTTGAGGGATTCGGCGATCACAAACTCAAGGGAGTACTTGAGGAAATGCTCGCAAAAGCCGATCCCGATTACGCCAAGAAACCCGACATCAAATGGAACTTCACCAAATTTGTTGTCGACCGCAACGGCAATGTCGTAGCACGTTTCGAGCCTACAGCTGATATGGCTGATGTCGATAAGTGCGTTGCATCGCTGCTCTAGGAGGGTGAGTCAATCATGGCCGTAAATGCTATCACTAACGATGACGATTCCGCCCTCAATGCCGCGAAAGTAGCATTGCTTGACGTTTGGGCGACATGGTGCGGACCGTGCAAGATGATTGCGCCGGTAGTCGAGCAGTTATCGGAGGAGTTCGCAGGAAAAGTTGAGTTTTTCAAGGCCGATGCCGAAGAGAATCCCGGCCTCGCTAAGAAACTCAGGGTAATGAGTATTCCCAACCTCATGATACTCAAAGAAGGCAAAGTTACCGCAAGACAGGTAGGTTTTCAGGGAGCTGAGGAACTCAGAGCTTGGGTTGAAGCTAACATCTAGGTAATAGAGTGTAGGGAATAGGGAATAAAAACAAAGGGGGGATTTTGCTCCCCTTTTTTCATGCACATTTCAGGTTTCTTTTTTTTTCCGCAAAAAGGGTTATAATTTTGTGAATTTTATTAACTTCCTTAAGGAGGAATATTAATGAAACATAAACTGCGTTTTTCGCTTGCTGTTCTGATGATTCTGATTCTGAACGCGGGCGCGGATTTGGCTTCGGCTGTTACGGTTCGGGGTCATGACGGCTCGGAGCTGGCACTGAGTCAGATACCCGACATCATACGGCATGTTACGGGGCAGACTTCGGGGGATTTCCAGTTCAAGAAGGACTCGCTGTATATTTTCGGCGCGTCTGCTCCAAATAACTACCTAATGGATCTCTACTCGTTCAACCTTGACGGCAGCAACAAACATCAGGCTACATTAACGGATACTCTCGATAATTTTGTCAAACCCTTTGATTATCAGCGCGTTACAGCTTTACGTACTTCAAAGGCGATACGCGGCGACAACGGGAAACTTCTGCTGAATTTCTTTATTGATGATACTGAGACCCTTAGTGATTTAGGTGCAGTTATTCATACGTCAGGCAATACTGACAGTGAAACAGCGACGATAGAGGACGGCGACAGCAACCTAGTTATAGCTGAAGGTGCTACAAATGACATGCTGGTTGATGTGAAGGGGGGCATGACCGTACAAGGCTATGACAACGAAGTTTTAGCATATCTCATGAGGGACGGCAACACAATAAAATTATATTTGGGATATTGTGAGGAATTTGAAGATATTTATGACGCAAACGCGAATAGAGCTTATTCCGGCTCATGGACAACGACTCTCAATGACGGCGATGTTCCTAAAATGCTTGACGGAACTGTATATTTCCCTGTCAGCATGACGGTCGGCGATTTCAACAATGACGGCTACAAGAACGAAATTGCTGTAGTGTACTCGGACAGGACAGCGGTGCGCTACGCAGTCCTTCAGGTTA
>JAFTBA010000221.1 GCA_017458545.1 Synergistaceae bacterium
CCTCTACAAACTCCTCCCGCCGAAAACTTACCCGTCTATGGTCTCATATGATGTCGGTTACGATATAACGTTTGTTCTCGATAATCCGGAAGTCGTTAAGGAAATCGCTGAGGGAAAGGACAAAGGCAGGTTCGGAGTCGATGAGCAGTTAAACGCTGAGGACAGGGAGAGCCTCATTAAACGCGCAAGTGAAATTACAGGTTCATCAATAGCCCTTCCCGAAGGAAGAATTACACGCGGTGAAGCTGTTGACTTTGTTGTGAAGGAAATGCTGAAGTAGTACCACTAAAACAGAGGGAGAATTTTTCTCCGTTCTCCCTCATACACGTTTTGAGATTATGATTCCTTTTACCTTTTCGATGACGTAATCAAGTCCTCCGTCAGTCGCAAGCGTTACCGTTCTCTCTGTAAGTCCTAAAGCCTCAAGGCACTCATCAATCTTATCTCCTACCCTCGAATGAAAATCTACTGCCCACTCTTTATTGTCGCTGAAGGTCTTAGTACGTTCGTGCATTTGTTCGGGAGTCGTTAAGAGCTTTATGCCCCAAGCTGTTTTAATCAGAGGACTTGTCATCATTAAATCACGAAGCCTGTTAAAACTTTTAGGGTTACGGACTGCAACATATGCTAAATTTCCGGGATGCCAAGTCTCAGACATTGAAACACCTGGCAAATTCGCAAAATTCATATCGCGTTCAAGCTCCATTCTCGTTAATTCAACCTCGAACGCCTCATCGCGCTGATCCGGGATTCCCTTATCCCTGTAAAATATCTCTTTGCCTATTTCGTAACCGCACCCCGTTATAACGTTATCCCTCTCAAGCGCGCGTAATATACTCGTCTTACCGCTGGCGTGAGGTCCGCATATGAACATGAACATTTAGTGTTATACCTCCAATGTATATTTAACGTTACGGCCTAATGACTTGAGATATTTTCTCACACGTTCGGGAATTTCTGCCCCTGTATGCTTAACTGTAACTGTTGTTTTTCTGATGGTAACCTCTCGAATACCGTAACGCCCTCCGAAATTCTTTGCAGCCGTTAAACCTACAAGGTACTTAACTTCAGAAGGTACTTCGCCGAACCTGTCAGCCATCTCATCACATAATGCGTCAATCTCATCTAAGCCCACAGCGTTAATGATACGTCTGTACAGCGTAATCCTCACGTCGTCCTGCGGTATATAGTCTTCGGGAATGAATCCGCTCCCTCTGTCGGAAATTATTTCGGGCTTAACGGGTTCATTCTTTCCGCGCAGTTTATCGAGTTCCTGTTCGAGCATACTGTAGAACAAATTATATGAACTGTTACGTGTTGTACCGTGCTGAACTGTTCCGCCTGCTTCGCCTCCTCCGCGAATGTCTAAATCCCTGCGTGCTATTTCGTAGCCTGACCCTAATTCAGTCATTGTCGCTATGGCTTCGAGTCGGTCAACAGTATCCTGATTAAGCGTTGACTTTTCGGGGTAGAAGAAATATGCGAATGCCTTTTCACCTCTGCGTCCTACACGCCCTCTTAACTGGTACATTTGAGCGAGTCCTAATTCTTCCGCGTTGTCAATGATGATAGTGTTAGCGCGTCCGACATCGAGTCCGCTCTCAATTATCGTTGTGGCAACAAGAATATCTATTTTGCCGTCGTAAAACTCAAGCATTGTAGCTTCGAGTTCCTTCTCATTCATCTGACCGTGTGCAGTCTTAATCACTGCGTCAGGGAAAAACGCTTCGAGTATCTTCATGTATTCGGGCATTCGTGATATTTTACCTGAGAGAAAATATACCTGACCGCCCCGGTTCAGTTCGTAAGTTATAGCCCGTCTGATAGTCCCTGCGTTAAATTGCCCCGTGTATGTAGTGATTGGGAGTCTGTCTTCGGGAGGTGTCGACAAAACAGAAATACTCCTCAGTCCCCTCAGTGCCATTTCGAGAGTGCGCGGTATAGGTGTTGCTGAAAGACTCAGAACATCGGTGCTGCCGTAAGTGAGTTTAAGACTCTCCTTGTGCATTACACCGAATCGGTGTTCCTCATCAATTATCAGCAGTCCTAAATTTTTGAACTTAACGCCCTTTTGCAGGAGCTTGTGAGTCCCTATGAGTATGTCCGTTGTTCCGTCAGCAGTAGAAGTGATTACCTCTTTCGAGTTCTTAGCGGTGATGAAACGCGAGAGCAATCCCACTTTAACGGGGAAGCCTGAAAGCCTTGACTGAAACGCCGCGTAATGCTGCTGAGCAAGTATAGTTGTCGGAACAAGTACGCATACCTGAAACCCTGCCATAACGACTCTGAATGCTGCTCTCAAAGCTACTTCAGTTTTCCCGAAACCTACATCACCGACTAAGAGTCTGTCCATAGGGAATGGAGATGATAAATCCTTCATGATTTCGTCAACTGCTTTTAACTGGTCTGCTGTTTCGTTGAACGTAAAAGCCTTAACGAACTCGTCATAAATGTTATCGTTCTCAGCGTAGGGAGGTCTGCGTTCGAGCTCTCGTTTAGCAAAAATTTCCATGAGGATTTTAGCTTCTTCTTGAGCGCGTTCCTGAGTCTTACGTAAACTTTTCTTCCATGCTTTGCCCTTGAGATTATCGAGCTTGGCCGACTCGCTTTCGTGTTCATTGAGCCCTGTAATCTTATCCGACTGCATTACCGGTATCAACAGCCTCTGGTTATCCGCGAACTCAATCGCTAAAACATCAAGCGGTATACCTCTGTCATCAATCGTCTCTATACCCCTGAATATTCCTGTTCCGTAATCCTCGTGAATAACAAGCTGACCAGGAGATAACTTACCGCCCTCGTTCCAATCGTTTGGAGTTCTTCGCTGAGATGATGTTGAGGCGTTAATGCCTGATAATTCGCGTTCAGAGATGAAGGCTTTTTTTGCTGAACGGTCAACGAATCCTGATGACAATATACCCTCATGAATCGTGTAAGGGAGTTTACGGAAAACGGGGTTATTCGTGAAAACGTTAATGCTGAAACCTCTGCTCTCAAGTTCATCGCAAATCCTCAAAATACTTTCGGGGCTTCCCCTGAACGCAGGCAGTGATTCAGTGGGGAACTCTGCATCAGATTTTTCGGGGTCATCAGTTATTCGGACTATGGGGAGCTGAGCGAGTTTAACGAAAACATTGCCCCATTCCTCAACAATATAACCTGCCTTAACGCTGTCGAACACTTCGCGCCATAACCACATGAACGACTCAGCCTGAGCCTCAATTTTTGAGGGTTCATTAAGGATTATGAGAGTGTCTGATGGGATTAAGTCGGCTGTGAATTTTCTTACTGCCTCGTTTATCCCGTGAAGTGTTACTTCCTCCATAGCCATTAACTGAGAGCTTGATTTCTGAGTGTCGGGGTGAAAGCCTCCTATGCGTTCGAGTTCCTCATCGAGAAACTCAAAGCGTAACGGCAGTGCATAAGCAGGGTCATAAACATCGAGAATGAATCCTCTTTGAGCGAACTGACCCGGTAACCATACGAGGCTTGAAGGAGTGTAGCCTGACTCGAACAGCCATTGTTTGACGGAATCGGCGTTGAAATTTTCGGACTTGGAGATTTTGAGCTGGGACGCTCCGACTAAGCACGAGGCCATTAACGCACCCGGTGAAGCGGCCATGACTCCTTGAGACTCTGCCCAGCGTATGAGTGTTTCGCCGCGTTCAAGGAGCAGAGGACGTATGCTTGTTTCCTGAGGGGTGAGGGGCATTTCGGGGAGGAGGGATATGTTTTTGTCTGGGTGAAGTGTCCTGAAATCCTGAGTGAATGCTGCAGCCTGAGTCATGTCAGGGAATATTGCGAGAGTGTGAAGTGCTGAAGGAGTCAGATAAGCTCTTGCCGAGATTCCTGCGTATTCGAGGATTGTATGATTGCGTAATGAACGTGTTAATATTTTTTTTATGGGACGGTTAATCACTTGTTGAAGTCTCCGTTAATTGTTATGGTGTTTTTTTTCGGGATTATAACACGCAGTTAATCGCGCAGTTTCAGGACAGCATAAATATCCGAGAGTGCATTTCTGAGAGTAGGGTAATGTCTCATGTTCATCAGCACAAACAAAGCTGTTGTCAACGGGTTACGTTTAGCGAGAATTTTTTTGCGTTTCTCAAGAAAATTTATCTGGTTTCTGATGACCTTCTGATTTTCTGGAGGTATCTTGAGTCCTTCAGAGGCGTTAAGGAATCGTGTATACATATCGATGTCAATATCAGCACCTGCGATTCTCAGACTGACTGAGGGCGGTGTTCTGTTGAACTGGTTAGTAGCGTTAGAACCGTGCCTCCTGTAGAGTATGAGCTGACGGTTAATGAGATAGAG
>JAFTBA010000222.1 GCA_017458545.1 Synergistaceae bacterium
AGAAGAAGCTGACGCTGAAGATTGCTGCCGCTGAGAAAGCTGAAACGAATGATGACACGAAATCGCCTAAAGATACGCAGACTACCCCGGCTGACCCTGACGATGAAGAGTCAGATACTCCTGAAGAGCCTGAAGAGGAAGCGACCGAATCACCGCAGGATGACGAGGAAGATGCAGCACATTCTGAAGGTGAGTACGTGATTGTCGCAGAGTTGGGAGAGATTTCGCGCGATGTCGAAGGGCTGTATGACTTCAGTGTTGTGTTGAGTGATGATGCTGTTGCAGGTGCGGAATTAGTGTACATTGCGAACAGCTCGGAACCTTCAAGCGATGATGAGATCGCAGAGTTCTTCGATGAGACAGGGAAAGAAACTTCAGAAGTTCCTGAGAGCAGACACATAACAATTTCAATCTGGCTCAATAAAGAAGTGATTTACAACCCTGCTGTAGGTATCAGAAAGTAAGGATACAAAACAAAAAATTAATCCCTCAGCCGTAATTTGACTGGGGGATTTTTTTATACTTAATTTTATAGGCAGCTTGAAGGTCTATACATTAATCTTTAACTCGTATGTGAGATGTTTGTTCCTGTTTTGAGTCTTATACCTGCTGCCCATTCACGAGCCGGCATTCTTTTTTTCCCTTCGGCCTGAACCTCAACGAGTTCAACGCAATAATCAGAGCATGAAATCACGGGATTGCCTTCAACACTCATGACCTGCCCCGAATCTCCCGGCTTAATATCTCTTCTCACTGAGGCACGCCAAATCTTTAAGCGTTTCGAGTTTGCCGTAACAAAAGCTCCTCCCGACATATCCAGAGCTCGTACTGTATTAACGAATCTTTCGGCACTGAATGAGAACGACAAAATAAAATCTGTCTTGCTGATTTTAGGCGCGTAAGTCGCAAGTTCGTCATTCTGTGGTGTGAACTTCAGTTCGTTTTTGCTCAGGGTTTCGAGCGCAATACTGCTCCCGATTACGGCAAGCCTCGCATAAATATCCGACGCGTTCTCACTGTCGTTAATCACAATTTCGGACTGCGCAAGTATTTCCCCTGCGTCCATCGCCTGAGCTAATCTGAATACCGTTACTCCTGTTCGTTTCCTTCCGTCCAGAATCGCCCGTTGAACAGGAGCTGCCCCCCTGTATTCGGGGAGCAGTGAAGGGTGAATGTTGAGGCACATACGCTGCAAAAAAGGCTCACGGATTATCTGCCCGAAGTCAATCACAAATATAATATCCGGATTCTCACTGCCTAATGCTGAAATGAGTCCGTCATTCTCATTGAGTTTCCCGGTACGCGTAACATTAAGTCCTAGCGATGAGGCTTTCAGTTCAACTGCTGAAGGATTCTCCCTGTTGTTACGCCCCGAACGCGTAGGATTACCCGTGATTATCCGCCTGAACTCCATGCCTTTACGGGTCATCTCTTCCAGACATAACGCTGCAAACTGTCCTGTACCTGTGAACCAGATATTTTTATGTTTGAATGTCTCTGTGTTCACCCTAGAAGTGTCCTCCTGTATGCTTAGCAGTTTTCTTTTTGATTGCGTTGCGTTTGAGGTTCGACAGGTAATCAATGAAAAGTTTACCGTTCAGATGATCCATCTCGTGAAGAAATGCACGTGCTGTATAATCTTCCCCTTCAATCGTATGAGTCTCTCCGTTCAAATCCTGAGTCTCTATCTTAACCCATTTAGGCCGCGTAACATGCGCGTATATTCCGGGAAAACTCAGGCAGCCCTCTTCACCTTCCTGAATGCCTTTTTGATCTGTTACTTTGGGATTAATCAGAACATAGCTTTTACCATCGTATTCAATCACAGCTACTTTCTTGAGAACTCCTACCTGCGGCGCTGCAAGTCCTACTCCGTCATGCACACGCATTGACGAAAAAAGTATCTTAACAAACTCCGCTAAATCATTATCGAAAACTGTTACAGGTTCAGAAATTTTTTTGAGTCTCGGATCAGGGTACTTGAGAACTTCGAGAATACCGTCTGAAGGTTTTGATGTTAATATCGTTTCACCGCTCAAAATTTTTTCACGCTCCCTTTAAGATTTTTTCTGTCCATTTTATTGTTTTAATGCGATTAGTCAATTTGAACTATTGATTATCCCTGACCTAGAAAATATAATTACATGCTTGTAATTTTATAGTAAGCGTTTAATTTTTAAGGAGGTTGATTTTTTTGGACAGAATGCGCAATTTAGCCCGTGATATTGAACGTTACATACTTGAACTGCTAGAAGATGTTGACGAGGATTTCATCAGTCTCAGAAGAAAAGAACTCGCTGAAAAATTCTCTTGCGTTCCAAGTCAGATTAATTACGTCTTACGCAGCAGATTCTCCCCCGAACACGGCTACTTAATCGAAAGCAGAAGAGGCGAACACGGTTACATCAAAATACTCAGAATAACCTGCGACAGTTCAGACGAAAAAATTAATCACATCGCTGACCTCGTCGGTGAAGGTTTATCCCTCAGGGAAGCTCAAAGACTTTTGGAGGCGTTACAGGCAAGAGGCTTCATCACTGCAAGAGAAAGACTGCTCATTGAAATAGCCGTCCGTCATGTCGCAGGTGACAGCACAGTCGTTCAAAACAGAAAAATTGCCGACCTCATCAAAAGTATGCTCGGCGTAATCATCACAAATTAAAACAAAACAAAAACAAAGGAGCAGTTTACAATGTGGCAGTTCTACACGGAAAGAGCTAAAAGAGTAATTCAGCTCGCTCATCAGGAAGCTACTAACATGGGTCATGCTATGGTCGAACCTGAACACCTCCTCATAGGACTACTCAATGAGGGCGGAGGTGTCGCTTGTCAGGCACTCACTGAATTAGGCGTTGACCCCGAAAATTTAGCAGACCATATACGCGACTTAGTCGGAAAATCTCAGGACATCATCGCTAAATCCGTTGACCTCCCAATGAGCCAGAGAATGAAACGCGCTTTAGACCTCGCTATGGTTGAAGCACGCAAAATGGGTGTCAATTATGTCGACACTGAACACATGTTACTAGGAATACTCGGTGATGATTCAGGCTTGGCCATTCAGCAGTTCAAAACTATGGGACTCACACTCTCTGCCGTATCTAAACAGGTCAATGAAATTCTTGCTGAGAGTTCGGGCAAACAGTCAGCAAAAACAGCTTCAAATTCAAACACTGACCCTAATTCAAAACGTAAAGTAAAAGTTAAAACCCCTACACTTGACCACTTAGGCACTGATTTAACCGAACGCGCTAAAAACGGCGAATTAGACCCCGTAATAGGCCGCGAAAAAGAAATCAAACGCGTAATGCAGGTCTTATGCCGACGCACTAAAAGCAATCCCGTCCTAATCGGCGACCCCGGTGTCGGCAAAACTGCAGTAGTTGAAGGCTTAGCAAGGCAGATAGCTTCAGGTACTGTTCCTGAACCTTTAAGAGACAAAAGAATAATTCAGCTCAATATGGGTACACTCGTTGCAGGTACTAAATACAGAGGCGAATTTGAAGACAGACTCCGCAGAATCGTTAAGGAACTCACTGACAGCAAAGGTGATGTAATACTTTTTGTTGACGAGGTGCATACCATCATAGGCGCAGGTAATGCCGAAGGTGCTACCGATGCCGCTAACATTCTCAAACCCGAAATATCACGCGGAGCATTCCAGCTCATAGGCGCAACTACTCAGGACGAGTACAGAAAATATGTTGAACGCGATGCAGCACTCGAAAGAAGATTCCAGCCCGTTCAGGTCGATGAACCTGCTGTTGACGATGCCGTCAAAATACTCAGGGGACTCAAAGACAGGTACGAGAACCATCATCATGTAACTTACACTGATGACGCTATAAATGCAGCCGCTAAATTATCATCGCGTTACATTCAGGACAGATTTTTACCCGACAAAGGTATTGATTTAATTGATGAGGCCGGCGCAAGAACAAGGCTTTTAGGACTCGAACCCCCTGAGTATATTCATGAGATTGAACGCAGGCTTGAGGACGTTCAGCACCGTAAGGAAGAGGCTGTTATGTCCGAACAGTACGAGCTAGCTACTGAGTTAAGAGACAGGGAACACAAAATTTCCGATGAACTCGATGCTGCAAAAAGCGCGTGGCTCAAAAACCGAAAGAATGAAAAACGCAGAATTACTGCCGAAGACATCGCAACAGTAGTAGCAGAACAGACAGGTATTCCAGTTAAACAGCTCACTGAAGCTGAGACTACAAGACTGCTCAAAATGGAGGAGGAAATCTCTAAGCGTTTAATCGGTCAGGACGAAGCTGTCAGTGCCGTTGCAAGAGCTATCAGGAGAGCACGTACAGGACTCAGAGACCCAAGACGGCCTATAGGAAGTTTCCTGTTTATGGGGCCTACGGGAGTCGGTAAGACTGAACTTGCAAGGTGCTTGGCAAGATTCCTTTTCGGGCGCGAGGACGCTATGATTAGGATCGACATGAGCGAGTTCATGGAACGTCATGAGGTCTCGAAATTAGTCGGAGCTCCTCCGGGTTACGTAGGCCATGAACAGGGCGGTAAATTAACCGAAACAGTAAGACGCAAACCTTACAGCGTCGTGCTGTTCGACGAAATCGAAAAAGCTCACCCTGATGTTTTCAACATATTATTGCAGGTGCTTGATGACGGTAAACTGACTGACGGCAGAGGACGCAAAGTAGATTTCCGCAACACAGTGATAATCATGACGAGCAATGTAGGCGCAAAAGAAGCACAGCAGGGTAATTCGTTAGGTTTCGGAATGAGTGCTGAGTCCCAGAGCGAAAGAGATTGGGAACGTGTTAAAGCAATAATACTTGAAGAGGCTAACAGGACATTCAGACCCGAATTTTTGAACCGTATTGATGAAATGGCAGTGTTCAAACCGTTATCGAAAGATAATCTCATGAGGATTATTGATACTATGCTTGATGATCTGTCGTTGAGGCTCGATACTAAAGGAGTCAAAATAAACGTTGCCGATGATGTCAAAGCCAAAATACTCGAAAAAGGTTACAAGCCCAAATACGGCGCAAGACCTTTAAGAAGGGCTATACAGTCAATACTCGAAGACAAGTTATCAGATTTTATGCTCTCAGGGAAAATTCCCGACGGCGATTCAACAATAAGCGTTAATCTTAAAGGTGAAGAACTCACATGCGAACTTCAGGGAGTATAGCGAGGGCATTGCGCGATACTTTCCCTGTAATGGCCGGCTATATGGTCTTGGGTATAGGTTTCGGAATACTTCTTAGGGCTAAGGGTTACGGGGCGTTATGGTCATTGGCTATGGGGCTGGCGATTTACTCAGGGACTATGCAGTACGTTGCGATAGAAATGATGTCGGGAGGTGCTGCATTAGCCGACACAGCTATGACAGCGTTCCTGATGGGTGCAAGACATATATTCTACGGCTTAACCATGTCCGAACGTTACAGGAACGTTCACGGCCTGAGGAAAGCGTATATGATTTACGCGCTTACTGATGAGACGTATTCGCTTGTGTGCAGGTCTGACGATGAGGATTACTGCTTTTGGGTATCGCTCTTAGACCATTCTTACTGGCTCGCAGGAGGTGTAACGGGTGCGCTTCTGGGTGAAGTGCTGCCGTTTGACTCAAGGGGTATTGACTTCGCATTGACAGCACTGTTCGTGAGCATATGCACTGAACAATGGCTTAACACTGAGAATCATCAGCCTGCTTTAACGGGGCTTATAGGGAGCGTTATGTGCCTGATTATATTCGGAGCTGAGAGTTTTCTGATACCGTCAATGATGATTATTACGCTGGTACTCTTAATGCTGAGGGGGCGGAACGGTAATGTTTGACGTTCACGCAGGATATATAGTGATAATTTCGGGAGCTGTTACGGCGTTATTGCGCTTTCTGCCGTTCATTGCGTTCGGGAAAAGGAGACCGGGTTTTATTCTGTACTTGGGTGGTGTACTGCCTCCTGCGGTTATGGCTATGTTAGCGGTATACTGTCTGAGAGGCGTGAATATCCTCTCAGGCTCGCACGGATTACCCGAAGCTATAGCGTGCTGTGCAGTTGCTGCCCTTCACGTGTGGAAAAGAAAAATGCTGCTGAGTATTACTGCAGGTACAGCGGTATATATGTTTATGGTTCAGGTAATTTTTGCTTAATGAAAATTCAACAAAGTCAGGCGCATATTATTTGTGCCTGAAAAATTTTTTACGGGTCTTGTCCTGCCAAACCTGAACATTAAATTGACAGAAACATTATAATGAATAAAAAATGTAAACCCAAACTCAAAATTTTTATGGAGGTCATAAATTTCATGCACAAAACCGTTTCAAAATTTTTATTGACGGCTCTGGTGCTGTCATGTGTATTAGGGGGGCAGCAGCTACTTGTTCAGGGCGGATCGGTTGCCCAAGCCGCTCAGACACTGAACGGCAAAGACATCAACGGCATTGATGACATTGTCAAAGCAGTGCACGGCGAACTCTCGCTCTCTAAGAAGGGTCTCATCACCATAAGAGGCGGAAACGACTACGGAAGCGACAGCAAATTAGGAGCCGCAAGCGCAAGCACATATGTTGACGTATTCGCTCAGACGTTCAGCAGGGACGCTGCACCTTCTAAAGCCCGGAAGATTTTTACATATCCAAATTCAGGTACGTACGTTCGTGATCTTGGTGAGGGTTTTTTCGATTCGCCTAATTATTTCGCTCCTGCAGTATCGCGCAGACTGTACAACGGCAAAAGAGCATTCATGTTCCATAACATAGCTCCTAACGGCGAACTCAAGTATTATTTCAAAACTCTTTCCAACACCATAAGCCCGTATGCTGTCGGCAAAACACCTGATGAGCTGATTGATTCCGTACGGATTTCGGATTTCGGGGAATATACACCGAAAGCGATTCCAAGCAGTTATGACATACCATTTTCCATGCAGGTATATGGAACTGGTGTTATGGAAGTAAAGGGCTATGAGAACGAAATTTTTGTCGTTGCAGCAGGAGGTAATCCCCCTGGTGTAATTGACAAGACAATACGCCTTGAATTTTTCGCTGTCAGTGCTGACAATGCAGGCAATATGACTTCTGTGCCTTTAACGGCATTGACGCACGAAACTCCTTTTAGGGATGTAGGGGTATCACATGGAGGGAGGCTCGGAGAAGGAGGTGCGAGAATCGTATCATTAGCTGTCGGAGATTTTGACGGCGACAAATATAACAACGAAGCAGCTCTGATGATTACCACAAGACAGGAGCTTCGTCTTTTCGTTTACAGATTGATTCTCTCGAAAGGTAATTTGGTGCTGAAGTCTCTGGGCGATCCTAAAGGGATTCTCGTTCACTCAACAAACCAGTGGGGACATACTCTTGAGAGTCAGCCTGTAACAGATATGGCAGCAGGAGATTTTGACGGAGACGGCGTGAGCGAGATTGCTGTATTTTTCAAGGAAATATGGAGAGCGACAGGAATCAAACACCATAAAGGCTGGCCGGACGGACCTAAAGTAGGCAACATACACTGTAAGGTCCATAAGTGGAACGCTGAGACAGGTGCTTTCGACACGGCAGAGACCGTTAAGGATTACCACGGCGAGAAAATTGATGCCAACCCCGGGCGGTTGTTTCCTGACGACTACTCAATAGCCACAGGAGTTGTAGGACTGAGGGCAGTTACTGCAGACCTCAACGGAGACGGCAGGGACGAAATCGCTACAGTTCTGCTCGGATATTCCCATCGTAAGAAGTGGAACGGGCGTATAAGAGAGTATAGGTTTGATGTTTTCCCTCATCTTGCGGTCTGGAAATTTGAGAACGGGATAACTCCAATTCATGATGACGCTCACGTGAAGGGAGGAATAGGCACCAATACGTATTATAGAGCAGACGGTGATGGGCCCCGGTACGATTTCGGGCCTCTGTACGAACTTATCAAAAACCAGACTACACCGCTTCTCGAAGAGACGCCTTTATTGCACTATAATTACTACATAGGCAGTTTGCCGTACGAGGATGATGAGAGAGAGCCTGTGACCAATCCGGACAATGTAAACTATATGTTTGCTCTGCAGAATATATATGTAACCGCAGGACCTTTCACCGGCACAATCGGCACGTTTAAGACTGTAGATGATATTGCAATAGCGTGGAAAGACAAAAAAGGCGGCTACGTAAGCGATCACTGGTATGACACAACAGGCAACGACTGCGTAAAAATCTTCAAGACGAAAGTTTCAAGCGGCAGGGAAGGCAATAAAATTTTTGACGGTTTCGAGGACGGAAAACTTGTGCTGCAGGATAAATCTACGGCTCACCACAGGGAAACATTCCGTGACAGCACCGGAACACTTCGCGGACTTGTAGCCGTTGATCTTGCCAGCGAGGGCGTTGAACTGGGCAGACCTGTACACCTGAAGCAGACATTCAACAGAAGTTATATAGCTGCTCTCAGTGCAATCCCCTATCATGTTGATACTGTTGGCGAGGACGGAACATACATTTCGGAACAGCCGGTAAATTTCACGTACAGCGATTCTACAAACGGCGGCAAGATGACTGTTGAATACGGAAAATCAACGACTGATTCCAATACAAACTCAGTGCAGCAGGATTTGAGCCAGTCAATCGAAACAATGTTTTTGTTTGACCCTCAGGCAAAAGGCGGATCAGCGTTTGAAAAAGTAAAGGGGCTTATAGGATTTGCATCGTCAATCGGCAATTTTGCACAAGGTATACTAAACGGAGGACTGACTACGGAGCAAAAGAAAGAGCTGGTCTGGCAGCCTGATGACAGTACTCCTTTGGATATGTTCAGCGGTCTTATGGACTTCTTTACGGACAGAGTTGATAAAATTAATCAGCTCACTAACGATAAAGCGTCAACTACAACGATTGACAAGAACATAACGGCAACGACACACGATGCTATTTTTTTCACCGACACATCAAGGCATATATGGCGTTATCCTGTTATGACGAGGCCGCTCCCTATGTGGCTTGCTTCCTGCCGCAGAATTGACTCTACACAAATTGACAATCCCACAACCGTGAGCAGTGACAAAGAACTTTTCATAACGTTCACGATGAGCGAAAACTCACCGCTTCACGCGTCAACTTCGATAACTGATTCACTGTATCAGCCGCTTCATGAGGAGGGCAACTTCTTCTCATATACGCCTCACATTGCAGATGTAGAAGGCTATAACGAGGCAGGGCTTCTTGTTGAGAAGGAGAACAGGTGGGATTTCAGCAGAATGTTAATAGAGACGGGTATAACTTTCGAGAAAGCGTCAAGTGATATGCAGCACACCGAAACGAAAGTTACTCCTGGTGGGTTTACTTCATTTATATCTTTCTTTGAAAGACTGTTCAAAGGGGATAACACAAAAAGTATTATCAATATGCCCAATTCGGATAACCCTAAGACATTCACTAAGCAATACAGCACGACCGAAAGAGTCAGATACAGTTTACAGGCCGGCGCACAACTTGATGACCATACGGCGGATCATACGGTTATAATGCAGCCGTTCGTTGCAAAAGAGGGAGCTATGTCTTTTGCAACTGCCGTACAGCTTAACAGCAAGAATGATTCTCCGTTATGGGACATCAGCAGCCTGTATCAGCAGAAGTCTGACCCTGCATTGTATCTTCCGATGAAGTTTGTCAAGAAAGGCAGCACATTCACAGCTAACCTGCGCGATAAGCCTGCAATGCAGATCAGGGGAATAAAATTCTACGCATCTGATTTTGCTTTCTTCACTGATAACAGGCTTGCGAACGGACAGAATTATGAGATCCGTGTGCCTTTGTATAACGCGAGTTTCAAGGATACAGGGGATTTCAAAGTCCGTCTCTCATGGGCAGAGGATAACACTATGACTGCCGATAAGGAAACTATTGGAGAAACGACAGTGAGTCTGGGCGGCTGGAAAAACGACAGGAATAATAACAAGGGTTTTGCAGTATTTAACTGGACACCTAATCTCACATCGAGTTCAAAAACGAAGAAGGAGTATTATTTCTATGTTGAGATTGACCCCGAAGATAATCTCGATGAAGTTCACGAGGCCCGTTACGAATACGATTACGAATATGACGACTTAATGATTAGCGATTACGGCGGAAATAACACGGGATTTTATCCTTTCTACGCTTATAATATTGGCGATCCCGAAACGTCAGGCGGAACTGTTCTGTCAGGCAATGCAGAGGATTTCAGTGCAGCTGCTGAGACAGCAAGCCTGACTCCTTTGTATTTCACGGACGGGGACGGCAACAGGATAAACGATATGCAGTCTTTCATTCTCGAACATAAAGACGAATCATTCGTAACGATAACAGCAAGTTTCAACTATAACGGTCCTGAAGCTCCTTATGCTTTCTTTGCAGGTTATGTGTTAACGCAGTCAGGGAAGCAGAAAGTTCCCGGTGCAGGCATTAATACAATAGTTGACCTGAATAATCTCAGCCTCAGTGATATAGAGGATATGTTTATGGTGCAGGATATTGCGCTGTTCAACGGAATCAATCAGGTTACATTCATAGTTTCACCGTCAGCGTTAATGAATGATGCCGGAAATGAGATAACGGCTAAGGCAGGTTTAATCACGTTCGGAATACAGGACTACAGTTACAATGAAATACTTTCTTCAAGCGAAGAATTTTACGAGGGCGAAGATCCTGATTTTGAGCTTGAGCCGATTCCGTACAATATCGTTTCAGAACCGACAGCAGAACTTTACACACTGAGCGCAAACGGAGAAGTTTTCTGGCTGATTTCGGGCGTAAAGTTTAACGGGACTGTCTCAATATCTGACGAAGGCAACACAGCCTCAAATGACAGAGATTATCTTGACATAACTCTTGAGGCCGTCAGAGAAGGTGAAATTGCATCGAGCAACTACGGCAGCGAGGCTGTTATCACAGTCAGTTCAATAGCAGGTTACACGCCTAAGGGAGAATACGAGATAACCGTTCAGAGTTCCCCTGACGGCGATGAATGGACTGACGTGAGAGTCGTGAAATTCAACGCGGAAAACGGAACAGTAGACGGCGGAAATGCTGTTTCCTCACCTGGCGGAGGCTGTAACACGGGGTTTGCTTTGGGAACATTTGCGCTATTGCTCTGCGGAATTACGGCTTTCAGGAGGAAATGCTGACCCTGAAAACTGAGAAATACCCCTGAACGTTGAAACGCTCGGGGGTATTTTTGTTGGGTTTGTAAACTTCTTGAGTGTTATGTTAAACTTCAATATGTAGCAGATACTAAGAATAAATTTTTGTTAAGGGGGTTTGATTGTTATTGAATGTTGACAAAGACGGTATTTGGAAAGACGCTGTTGAGCAGTATCTGCCGTTACTTTTGAAGCGAATGATGCCTGAACTTTATGATGATGTTGATTTCTCGCAAACACCTAAGTTTTTGGATAAGGAATTAAGAGACACAATACAGGTTTCATTGAGCGCGGAACATAACGCTGCTAAATTTGTTGATACTCTTGTTCAAGTACCGCTTAAATCAGGGAAGAATCAGTGGGTTTTGCTTCATATTGAGGTTCAGGGCAAAGGCGGAGATGATATTTCGTTCAGAATGATTTTGTATTGCTGTTTAATTTTCGCGCATTACAGACGTATGCCTGTAGCTCTGGCAATTTTAACGGATAAACGCCCTTCAACTGAAACGCCCGGCAAATTTGAGTTTAACGAATACGGTACTGAATTGAGCTATAAGTATAATTTGTTTGAGGTTTACAATCAGAATGATGAGGACTTATTGAACAGTGATAATCCGTTTGACAGTTTTATTTACGCCGCTAAGAAATACAGCGATTACATGAGCGATGACGCTCAGAAAGTTAAGCTCGAATATCTGTTGAAGATTACAAGAAGCCTTCAGGCTCTCGGATTAAACACAAGGGAACGTGCCGGTATTCTTGTACTTGTCAACCGTCTGATTAACCTTGAGGACAAGGGGCTGAGGGAACAATATTTTGACGAACTGAACAACTTGAAAGGAGAGAATAGCATGGCTGAATTAACTTGGCTTGAGCAGCGTTTTCTTGATGAAGCTATTAATAAGGTGCGTGATAAAGTTCGCAACGAAGTGCGTAATGAAGTTCGTAACGAGGTACGTAATGAAGTTCGTAACGAGGTACGTAATGAAGCCGTCTCAGAGGGAATTACCATCGGTGAAGCTCGCGGTAAGGAACAGGGCCGTTCCGAGACATTAAACGCAGCAATCAATTTCATGCGTTCAAACGGTATGACGAACGAACAGATAGACAGTTTCAGAAACTCATTTTTGAAATAGTTGTTAAAGACTCCTCCGGGGCGTGAAGACTTGAAGAAGTTTTTGAGAATAAATAAATGAATCAGGTTCTCGGATTAAATACAAGGGAACGCGAGGGTATTCTTGTTCTTGTAACCCGTCTGATTAATCTTGAGGATAAGACTTTGCGGAAGCAATATTTTGACGAACTGGAAAAGTTGAAAGGAGAAAGTAATAGCGTGGCTGAATTAACTTGGCTTGAGCAGCGTTTTCTTGATGAAGCCTTGAAGAAAGCTCGTATTGAAGTTCAAACCAAATTTCGTGATGAAATTCTAGCTGAAGTTCGCAACGAGATGCGAGATGAGGTTCGCAACGAAGTGCGTAATGAAGTTCGTAACGAGGTACGAGATGAAGTTCG
>JAFTBA010000223.1 GCA_017458545.1 Synergistaceae bacterium
GAGTAACGGTCATTGTAGAGTTCACGGAGAAAATTTACCGCCTCATTTTCAGGAAGCGAGTCCAGAATCTTGAGGCGTTTTTTCGGATCAATCTCACTGTAGTAGTCAGAATACACGCTGTTTATTTCATACATTCTAACCCCTACTCCCCTGTACGCTAATCACTAGCTTGCCTGACGTTTTTTCGAGAAGCAGTCGACACCGACAGCTACCGCGAGGACTAAGCCCTGAACAACCATCTGAGTGTACTCGCTTACGTTCATCATAATCATTCCGCTCTTGAGTGAGCCGATGATGAGAACACCTGCTATGACACCTGACATTCTGCCTATACCTCCTGCGACTGAAACACCGCCCAAGACTACGCAGGTGATTACCTCGAACTCAAAGCCTATTGCCGCAGTGCTCTGAGCCGAACCCGAACGCGATAACAGCACTATACCTGCCAGTCCTGCGAAGAATCCTGAGAGAGCATAGATGAGGTATTTCATTCTGTTGACTCTGATTCCCGAAAGCTCTGAGGCTTCTTCATTGCCGCCGATAGCGTAGAAGTAACGTCCGAAATACGACTTGTTGAGTATGAAGCTGCCCACTGCAAAGCAGATTACCATGATGATTGCGCAGATAGGTATTAATCCTATGTCGCCCATTGCTTTGAAGATGTCCCATCTGTTGAGCGACCACCTTGCGAAGAATCCGAACGTAGGATTTTCGAGAACAACTCCGGGAATCGGAAGTCCTCCCGAAAGCAGATAGGCAAGTCCTCTGAATATCGTCTGTGAAGCGAACGTTGCAATGATTGCAGGAATACCGATTGAAGCAACCATCCAGCCGTTAAGCACACCGATTAAGACGGCCATAGCTATTGAGATGAGAATTGCGAGCCACATGTTCCAGCCCATATTCATCATGAGGTAGGCGCATACGACGTTAACCAATGCGATAATCGAACCTATTGAGAGGTCGATACCTGCGATTAAGATTACGAACGTCATACCGATTGAGGCTATGCCGTAGTAAGAGACCTGACGCGAAATGTTTACGATGTTGGGAAGACTGAGGAACTTCGGGTTGAAGTACGCGAAAATTGCTATCTCAACTATGAACACAAACCATATTGCATTCTGTTTTAATGCCGCTGCGAATTTGTTTTCCTGCATTTGTTAAACTGCCTCCTTTTTGCTTTCTGGGATTACTCCTGAAGCGTATGACATTATTGTGTCAGCGTTGAACTCATCTTTCTGAAGTTCACCCATAACTTTGTTCTCTGCAAGGACGATTATTCTGTCTGACATACCTATAAGCTCTTCCATTTCGGATGAGATCATTAACACTGCTACACCGGCCTCAACGAGGTCATTAATCAGCTTGTATATCTCAAATTTTGCGCCGACATCAATACCTCTTGTAGGTTCGTCGAAAATTATCAGCTTTGAATTAGCTGCGAGCCATTTACCGAGAATAACTTTCTGCTGGTTACCGCCTGAGAGATTTTTGACGAGCTGATGAATCGACGGGCATTTAATCTGAATATCCTCGCGGTATTTTTCAGCGGTTGAATGCTCAGTCTTCTTGTCGATAACGCTCATCTTAGAGATACGTTCATAGATAGGCATAGAGATATTATTCTTGATGGAATTTGTGAGCAGTGCGCCGTGTCTCTTTCTGTCTTCGGGTAAAAGAGCTATTCCGTGATCTATTGCTGCACGCGGTGATTTGGGGTTAATCTCTTTGCCCATGAAGATAATTTTTCCTGACTCTTTCGGCCTTGCACCGAAAATTACCTGAGCAATTTCAGTACGTCCTGCACCAACGAGTCCGCCTAAACCTAACACTTCTCCTGCGTGAACCTTGAACGATATATCCTCATCGCCGTTGCCGTAAACATGCTGGAGTTCGAGTATGACTTCATCACGTACACAGGGTTTACGGGGCGGATATTTCTGAGTCATTTCGCGTCCTACCATGAGTTTTATCAACTCGTCAACCTGATGCGGAATAGTCGCAGGGTCTTTATCGGTTATGAGGGTGTCAACATATTCGCCGTCCCTTATGACTTCGATACGATCGCTCAATCTGAAAATCTCTTCGAGCCTGTGAGAGATATAAATTATTGATACCCCTCTCGATTTTAACAGCTCAACGACTTTGAACATGCTTTCGACTTCGTTAGTCGTTAAAGGTGCGCTGGGTTCGTCCATGATTAAGACCTGAGCGTTCTGCTGTATAGCCTTTGCGATTTCGACCATCTGCTGGTAACCGACCGATAAATTTTTGACGAGCGTACGCGGATTAATTTTGATGTTCAACTGCTCGAATGCCTTAGCAGCTTCTTCCTCCATAGCTTTGCGGTCAATTACGATTCCGTTTTTCTTGAGGATAGGCCGTCCCAAGAACATATTTTCTGCGGCTGAGAGTTCTCCTACGTTGTTGAACTCCTGATAGATTATAGCGATACCGTTTTCGGCTGCTAACTGCGGAGTCATTCGGGTAAATTCTTTGACTTCACCGTCTTTTTCTTTTTTGACTCTGATTTTGCCTGATGTCGGGATTACTGCTCCTGAACAGCACTTGATGAGGGTTGATTTACCTGCTCCGTTTTCACCGATAAGGCCGAGAATTTCACCGCGCCTTAACTGTAACGTAACATCTTTGAGAGCAACTACACCTGGATATTCTTTGCGTATGTGTTCGAGTTCAAGCACATAATCTTCTGCCACTTCGTATTACACCTCCTGCAAACAACTAAAAAGGGCTTCCCCGATTTTCAGGGAAGCCGATGGATTCACATTGTTATTTCATACCTGCCATAATCTTGCTGACGTTCTCTGCCGTAATCGGTGCTACGCCTCTGAAAACGTTTTTGGCATCGAGCTTGCCTTCAATAATGAACGCAAACATTGAAGCGCATGAGCGTGCAGTATCTTCGTCCGAACCCTCGAAACCGATTATACCCTTCGCAGGGTATGTAGGATCTGCGAGCTGACCGAGCTGCTGTTTAGTTACGTCAGTCGTGAACACTCCCATATCATCGGGAATCTTACCGCCCGTTGCAATCTGAAGAGCCTCGTCAGCACCGATCATAGCACCTGCGCCGATACCGGTAACGACTCTGCAGTTAGGGTGAGCCTGAAGGATAGTGTCCATAGCGTCCTGAGCAAGGTTAGCTTCAATAGCTGCTGTTGTGGCAACGATTTCGTATTTACCGTCAGCAACATTCTTCATGCCTATTTTGATTCCGTTCTCGCGCTCAAGAAGAATGACTGTCTGAGGATAACCGATGATTGTAACTTCAGCTTTCTTCTCAGCACTGTAATGCTCGTTGATGAATTTTCCTGCAAGTTCGCCGATAGCTATACCCAAATCAGTGTTGTTGAGTATCCAGTTAGCATCGGTATTCTTCATGGGGTCATCCCAGCACATAACTTTGATTCCGAAATTCCTTGCCTCAGCACAGGCATCTTCAACGGCGTTAGCGTCCGAAGGGTGAACCATGATGAGGTCGCAGCCTGCCGAAACGAAATTCTCAATCTGTCCTATCTGAGTAGCTGAGCTGTCATTGCAAGCAACGATAGTGTATTCCGCACCTGCTGCCTGAAGAATCTCACCGAGTGCTGTCATAACGCCTGCCCAGTAAGCATTCTGGAGCGACTGAATCGTGATACCGATTTTCTTGCCCTTGAGGACTTCCATATTGGCCTTAGCGTAGAACTCGGGGGAAGCCTGTATGCCTTCTGTCTTAGCCGTATCGGCTGCCATTGCGCAAACGGGGAGCGCGAGAAGCATTACGAGTGTGAAAACTGCTGCAAACTTTTTCATGAATGAATTACTCCTTTTTGTGATAAATATATTTTTCACGCCCTGTTGACGGACGTTGAAACCTAGAAGCAAGTGAATGCCCCGTCCAAACCGAAA